>JBILFE010000110.1:0-8235 GCA_044351705.1 Luteolibacter sp.
TTTTGGCCACCGCCTTGGCATCGCTCACGGCATTGCGCAGCGGGCCCACCGCCGCTTCGTATTTGGCATTGCCGATGATGAGGGCCGCGCGCGGGGTGGGTTTCGTCTCGGCGGCCACGCCGCTGTGAATGAGCCCCTGGAGGACAAGAACCGCTAGGCTGAAGCGCAAGATCATGGCCGCCATTCTGCAAGCGGGCTAGCTCCAGGTCAATCCGAATAGCGACGCGAATGAATTCACAGGAATCCATTATCGCCCGCTGGCTTTTGAGCTTTCCATGTGCCGGTAAATCCCCTATGTCATGGCAGCTATGAGCACCAACCAACTCGAACAACTCAAGCAGGTCACCACCGTGGTCGCCGACACCGGCGACTTTGAGTCGATGCGGATCTATCAGCCGCAGGATGCCACGACGAATCCCTCGCTTATTCTGCAAGCCGCCGCCAAACCGGAGTACCGCCACCTTGTCGCGCAGGCCATTGCCGCGCTCAAGCCCTCGGGGCTTGCAGGCAGCGCCCTGACCTCCGCCGTCATTGATCGCATTCTGGTGTCGTTTGGGCTGGAAATCCTCAAGATTGTCCCCGGCCGGGTCTCGACCGAGGTGGATGCGCGGCTATCGTTCGACACCGTGGGCACCCTAGCCAAGGCCCGCCAATTGATCGCGGCCTATGAGGCGGCGGGGCAGCCGCGCGAGCGTATTCTGATCAAAATCGCGGCCACATGGGAGGGGATCCGGGCGGCTGAGGTGCTCGAACGGGAAGGCATCCACTGCAATCTAACATTGTTGTTCGCGTTTGCCCAGGCCGTGGCCAGCGCCGAGGCCGGGGTGCAACTCATCTCGCCCTTCGTGGGCCGCATTCTCGACTGGCACAAGGCCGCCACCGGCAAAGACTATCACGGCCAGGACGATCCCGGGGTGCAGTCGGTGCGCGCCATCTACAACTACTACAAGAAATTCGGCTATCGCACCGAGGTGATGGGCGCATCGTTCCGCAACACCGGCGAAATCATCGCCTTGGCCGGCTGCGACCTGTTGACAATCAGTCCCGCGCTGCTGTGCGAACTCGCCGCCTGCGACGCTCCGCTCGTGCCACAGCTTACCCCCGCAGCGGCGGCGCTGTGCGATTGCCAGCAGCTCCATCTCGATGAAAAGGCGTTTCGTTACGCGCTCAACGAGGATGCCATGGCCACCGAAAAAACCGCCCAGGGAATCCGCAACTTCGCCGCCGACACCGTCAAGCTTGAGACGCTCGTCAACGGCCTGCTCGATAATTGTTGAATCACTCAAGCACCTGACCATCCGCCAGCAACCGGCTGCGGAGGGCGGGGTAGGGAAGGTCTTGCACCGCGCAAGCGGCGTTGATCGCCTGCGCCGCGGCAGTGGCCGCGCTTTGGCCGAGAATCATGAACACCGGTTCCATCCGGATCGAACCGTAGGCGATGTGGCTGGCCGAAACACACACCGGAACTAACAAATTAGGGCATTCGCCGCGTTTGGGCACGATGGCCAGGTAATCCACCGGATAGGGGTTCTTCAAATGGACCTGGATATCACCCTCGTTGCGGGCGTTGCCTTGGGCATCGGCATAGCGCTGCACATTGTGCGAGTCCATGTTGTAGGACCCCATGCCGACCGGCCGGGGCGTCGGTACGGTTCCTTTCAAGTGCCCCTCGCTGACGACGAAACCGGCCACCATGCGGCGGGCTTCGCGCACATAGATCTGATGCGGCCAGTTGTCATTATCGACGAACTCGTCCTTGGCCAGGCCCCACTTGGACATTCTGGCGCGGATGGGTTCGGGCACTTGCGGGTCGTTGGCGAGGAACCAGAGCAGGCCTTGCTGATAGATCCGGTGTTCGCGGATGATCTCGCGGCGGCGTGCGTAGGATGCTTGCGGATAATCGTGGTTCATGCCGATGTTATCAAACGAGAACGCGCCGTGATTGTTAGTATCGGTCTTGCGGTTGGGCACCGGATCGAACTTGTTCCATACCGCGCCCCAACCGGCCCGCAGGTAGCGGGCGAGCAATTGGTATTGGAGAGGGTCGTAGCCATCCGGCTTGGGAAATGGCAAGCGGTTGTCCGGGTGCGCGGTCAGGCAGGTCCGGAAACAATAGGCCTGCACCTTGTTGTCGCCGCTGCCATCCGGCCCGGGCGCTTGTGCGGAAACGCGGGGCAACAAGCCGCTGGCCGGATCACCGGGCACCACCTGGGCGCTCACGGTTTTTTCAAACTGGTGTGAGCGGGCGTTTTTCACCTGCACGCCGTTGAGGGACTCGCCGTATTGTTGGTTCGGTTCGCGGCCCACCGTGAAGCTCACGCCCGCCGCCGCCAGCAAGTCACCTTCGTAGGTGGCGTCGATGAACATCCTGCCCTCGTAAACATTGCCACTGAGCGTGGTGATGGCAACGATGCGACCGTCCTTGAGAGTCACGCCGTTGTGGCGGTCCAGCCACTCGTTGCGGTGCACCACAATTGAGTGTTGCCGCACCCAGTCATCGAAGATGCCTTCCGCCACATGTGGCTCGAATGTCCACATCGTGCGGGCGTCGCCATCGACTGCGGCGCTGCCTTGCCCGCGCGCGCCGAATTCGCCACGGGGCTGCCATTTCCAGGCGGATGGATCCTGATAGGCCAGCCAGATCCGGTGGAAAAACTCGCGCGAGATACCGCCGATGGCCGCCTTGTTACCGGAATCCGTCCAGCCCAGACCGCTGGCCATGAGTCCGCCGAGGTGTTGTTCCGGCGCCACCACCACCACGGATTTGCCCATGCGTTTGGCTTGGACGGCGGCGGCTATTCCGGCGGAGTTGGCGCCGTAAATGACGATGTCAGAAACCACGGGCTGCGCGGCCGCGCGGAGTGCAAACACGATTACAAGAAGGGGTGGAACTCGCATCATCTGGCAACTCGCTACGTGAATCATGAGCCGGCTCTTTCCACCACCATTGGAACCTTGCACCGTATTTCAGCAAAACTGTTGCTGGCATTGACCGGCGTTTGCAGCTAGACAAAGCCCGTGCCAGCCAACCGCCCCAGCATGAGTGCCGCGCCATCCGCTCCGATTCAGGAGATCCTGATGCTTCACCACAGCCACATGGATGTGGGCTACACCCATTCACAACCGGTGTTCTGGCAACTGCAAAACGAGTTTATCTATCAATCTATCGACTGGTTGGAGGCCACCGCCGGCCTGCCCGCCGGCGCGCGCCCGAAGTGGACCTGCGAGGCGAGCGAACCGCTGCGCCGGTGGCTGGCCCAAGCATCGGCGGCGGACGTGGCACGGCTGGTGAGGTTGCACCAACAAGGCCGCTTCGACGTCGCCGCACTGCGCTGGCACACCACGCCGCTGGCCAACCGCGCCGGCTTGCAACGCCTGCTCGAGGGTAAACAGGAGCTGGAAAGTTTGTTAGGATCAAAAATCCAGGTCGCCTGCCAGCACGATGTGACCGGGGTGCCGTGGCCGCTGGCGGATGTGTTGTTGGATGCGGGGGTGGATTTCTTCGTTATGGCGATCAACATTCATCTGGGGCGCGCGGTGCAACCGCGACCGGGGATGTTTTTGTGGGAGGCTCCCTCGGGTCGGACGCTGCGCGTTTTCAACGGCAATCATTACACCATGTTCGACCAGTTGCTGCTGGCCTGGGATGACTCGGTCGAGCGCATGCAACAGGGGTGGCAGGCCTATCAACAACGCTTGTTACAAATCAGCTACCCGCTGGATTTCGTCTATCTAACCACCACCTGTTCGCCGGTGATGTGGGACAACGCGCCGCCGAATCCGTTCCTGCCCGACCTGATCCAGCGTTGGAACGACTCCGGCTGCGGGCCGCACGTCCGCTACGCGACCTTTGACGACTTGCGCCAGCGCGCCATGCAGGTGCCCGCCGCGCTGTTGCCACGTCTCCGCGGCGACTGGAGCGACTATTGGAACTTCGGCTGCGCCGCCAGCCCGATCGCCACCGCGCGCAACCAACAGGCCAAGCCGTTGATCGAGGCGGCGGAGTTGTTAGGCGGGCATCCCCGCGCGCTGACGCAGGCGCGGGAAAAGGTGGATCTCTACGACGAGCACACCTGCGGTTACTATGACTCGAACCCCGCGCAACCGCAGGCGCAAACCACCGAGTTGCTCAAACAGGCGTTGGCGCACGAAGGTCACGAGCACGCCGCGTTCGCCCTGATGGATGGCCTCGAACGACTCGCGCACAACCCGGTTGCCGACAAGGGGGTTGCACGGGTCTTGTTTGTCAATCCCGGTCCGCAACCTCTGACGCTGCATCCGGTATTGCCGGACGCGTGGTTTGCCGCGCGCGAGGCGGCCACCGAGCGAACCTATCGGGCCAGCCGCATGTTTTACGATGGCCGCTCATGGGGCAGCGGCTTTCACAGCGCGCTGTCCCGCCCCTTCGGCGCTGTGGAGCTGCCGCCGTTTGCATGGAAAGTGATTGCCCTAACCGACCTGCCGCCCGCCGTCGCCACACCGGATCTCGTTCACCTGATAGAAGTCGACACCGCCGCCCGCCGCGAGCTCAACTTCGCGCCCGCCGCCAACCACCAGCGGCGCACCGGCCGCATCACCTCACCCTGGCACATTTTGCGCTACGACCCGGATTCCGGGCGGATTATATCGTTGCTAGACCGCGAACAAAACCGCGAGGTGCTGGCACCGCGCGACGGGTTGGACTTCTTCGCGTTTGTCCGTGAGCGCACCGATGCCCTAACGGAGGACCGGCGCTACGCGTTCTATCAGCGCGATCTGGACAAGGAAAAGGTCGATGACATGTGTTGGCAGGATTGGACGCCGGTGCATGAGCGTGCCACGCGGATGACCCGCTGCGAGGTGCTTGTCGAAGGCGGCCACATCACCCTCACGCGCGAACTGGAGGCACCGGGGATGATTTCTCTAACACAGAAGATTACGCTCTCCGCACACGACCCGGTCATCCGCCTGGAGGTGGCCATGGAGTTGCTGCCGGAGGCCTCACCGCAGGCGGTGTATTTCGCGTTTCCGTTGGCGCTGGAGGCGGGCTGGCAGGCGTTGTATGACACCGCCGGCGCGGTGGTGCGGGTGGATGACGATCAACTGCCGGGCGCTTGCCGCAACTGGGTGACCACCGAGACACTGGCGGCGATGGGCGACGCCACTGGCGGTGTGGCCTTGTTCACGCCGGATGCGCCCTTGATCCAATTCGGGGACTTTCACTTTGCCAGACCACTCGACGTGCTGCCACGCCCGCAACAACCGTTGCTGCTGGCATGGCCGGTTAACAACTATTGGGACACCAATTTTCCCCGCGTCCAAGCCGGCCGCATCCATTTGCGTTATGGCATGCTCACCTTCAGCGGCCCCGCCGATGCCACGCGTTTGCGCGCCGCGGCGGCGCAATTCCGCCAGGCACCGCTGATCTGGCCGGTGACCACCCACGGCCGCCCGCCCGCCCACGGCACCCTCCCATCTTCATCTTCTTCCTTTCCCAATAACATATAACATATAACTTTATCCTCTCCCGTTTAGAATTTAATACTTAAAAATTAGTGCTTTAATATATATGCAATTCATCGACTGGCTTATCGTTGGCGTCTTTTTCTTCCTGGTGGTCGGCGCGGGGTTTATATTCTCGCGCAAGAGCGCGGAGAGTTCCAAGGCGTATTTCCTTGGTGCCGAGAACAAGTGGTGGATGCTGGCGGCGTCCGGAGCCTCCACCAATTTCTCGATCAACGGCACGGTGTGGAACCTGGCGATCCTGATGGTGTTAGGGATGAAGTCGTTCTGGGTCACGCTGGTGTGGTGGATGCCCAATGCGGTGTTTCTGATGGCGTATTCGGGCATTTGGATCCGGCGCTGCGGCGGCATCACCTCGGCGGAGCTCAACAAGATCCGCTTCGGCGTGGGCACCGGCGCGAAATGGGCGCGCACCAGTTTCGCATTCATGATCACCTTGTTTTCCATCGCCTCACTGTGCATGTCCTACATCATCGTTCACAAGTTCGCGGTGGTCTTCGGCCTGACCAACGGCGCAGCCCACGGCGTGGCGCTCGGCATCGTGGTGCTCACCAGCATTTATGTGCTGTTCGGGGGCTTCAAGGGCGTGATTCTCAGCGAGTTCCTGCAAACAGTGGTGTTGTTCGCGGTCGCGTTCATCGTCGGCTTGGTTTGTTACCAACAATATACGGCGGAACAAGTCCATGCCGCCGTCACCCATGGCAGCGGCGCGGCCGCCGTCACCCAGGACTATTGGAAATCGTTGTGGCCGGAAGCCACGCCGAAGATCGGCATGTTCGAGGCCTCGGAAGGATACAAGGGTTGGAAGGATTTCATCGGCGCGACCCTCGCGTTCTCGATCGTCGGCATGATCGGCTGCGTCGGGGGGGCCGGCGGGCGTTATGGCGAGCAGCGGTTTCTGGCCGCCACCACCACCAAGGAGGCCGCCAAGCTGGCCGCGCTCTGGCAGTTCCTCGGCTTCCCGCGCTGGATCATGACCGCCGGCTTGTGCTATCTCGGGTATGCGCTTTACACCAAGGAAATCGCCAGTGACCCGGAATGCGTGATGCCCAAATTCCTCCAGTCAGGATTGCTCGGGCCTGGATTGTTAGGATTGGTGGTGGCGGGGCTTTCCGCCTCGTTCATGACCAGCTTTTGTTCTGAGATCAACGCCTGTGCCTCGATCATCGTGCGCGACCTCTATCAACCGTTGCTTGCGCCGCAGGTGGCCGACTCCGACCGCAAATTGGTCAAGGTGAGTTATGCGGTGACCGGCTTGCTGGCCCTGCTGGCCGCCATCATCGGCTATGCCATGGTGGAATCCCAGGCGCACGGCGGCGGCAGCGCGCTCAACGTGATTTGGGGGTGGATGTTAGGTGGACTGCTAACCTGCTTCGTTGTGCCGCTGGCATTCCGCTGGTATTGGGGGCGCATGAACGGCTGGGGCTTCGCTGCCGGTTGCCTGGCAAGCCTGGTACCCTCACTTGCGATGTTGTTGCGGGCGTTTGTGCCGGCGGGGAACTTCCTCAAAGCCTGGCCGGAAAATTATTATACCTATGTGACTCTGGCCACATCCACGCTGGCCTGCATCATCGTTTCGTTGCTGACGCCGCCGATTGAAGGTGAGACTTCGGCGGCGTTTTACGCGCGGGTGCGGCCATTCGGGTTGTGGAAGGATGCCGAAAAGCGGGCGCGCGCGGCGGGCTTGGCGCTGGCCACCGCCATTCCCGTGCCGCAGATTATTCTCAATGTTGCCCTCGGCCTGGTGGCGTCGTTCTCGCTCTACATGGCACCGGTGTATTTCCTCGGCCACTGGAATGCGGAGGGCTGCCTGTGCGCCGGCCTGTTTGCGTTATGCTGTGTCGGCCTGTATTTCTCCTGGTATCGCACCCTGCCGGAAGATTGAGACGGATTTTAGGATTTAGAATCTCGTTGGTGAGAACGCGGGGGATTGGGGTGAAGCGGAACAAGATAACCACAGAAAAGAACTGATTACACAGATTACACTGATTGGTTTGGAAATTAGGATTTAGAACTCGTTGGTGAGAACGCGGGGGTAGTGGTGAAGCGGAACAAGACAACCACTGAAAAGAACTGATGACACTGATTACACTGAAAATATAATGAAAGCAATGATCTTCTATCAATCCGTGAAATCCGTGGTTCATCTAACTATCAGTTCACTTCAACCCGCGGTTTTCGCAATACTCTTACTTGGCGCCACCGTGGAGACGGGCTTGGCGGAAGAGCCGCTCATGGGTGAAGGTGAGCGGAAAGCCGCCACCCACACGATTGTGTTTACCGAACCGGCCGGTGACGTGCCCACCAACGGGATGCCCGACGGTCCGTTGTTAGGCAATGGTGACATCGGTGTGGTGCAGGCCGGAGCACCCGAGGCGCTGGCGTTTTATATCGGCAAGAACGACTTCTGGGGAATCAAGACTCAGGCGCCAATGGCAGTCGGGCAAGTGCGTTTTAGCATCCCGCAATTGGCCGGGGCGTCGTTCCGCACCGAGCAGGACCTGCGGCTGGCGGAGTTGCGCGGCACGTTTGCCAAGGGCGACTCCGCGCTCGCCACCCGCGCATGGGTCGATGCCAACCACAATTTGTTCTGCATCGAACTTACTAACCAAGGCACCAAACCCATCGTGGTGACGGCGCAGAACATCAAGGGCTACGCCAGCCAGAAATTTCCATCCGAGGTCCGTGACAACAACAAAGGTGCCAAGCTCGGATACGAGCAGCAAGGCAGCG
>JBILFE010000376.1:0-4497 GCA_044351705.1 Luteolibacter sp.
CAGCGGGCGCTGGTTCTTCAGTGGTGAAATGGCGGACATCAAGGTGCACGACCGCGCCCTTCCCGCGGCGGAAATCATCGCGCTCGCGCAAGGTGGACGCAACGGAGTTCTAACATTTGACGGTAAGAGCAGCCATGATCTCGCGGTGCCGGTCATTTCCAAAGCACTCACGATTGCGGGCTGGATCAAGCCGTCCAAGCGCGCGAAGGATGCCGATTACATCGTCAGCAAGGGCGAGTGGAACCAAGTTTACAGCCTGGGACTATCCAAAGGCCGCCTGCGTTTTGCCGTCGGCGATTTCATGCTGCAATACGACGATCCGATGCCGTTGGACCAGTGGACCCATGTGGCGGCGGTTTTCGATGGGAAACAAATGCTGTTGCTGGTGGATGGCAAGGTGAAGATGACCACGGGTGCGGTCACCGACCATGGTGACTCGTTTCTCTATGATCCGGATGCCTCGGTCGCGGGCAGCCGCAAACTCGGGTTTGCGTCCCGCATCATGGGTGGTCCCGCCACCCGCGAATTCACCATGGAGCCCGGCAAGACGGTCCGCTTGGCCACTGCCATTCTAACTGATCTGGATGTGCCGGGCAAGGATCCGCTGGCCGAGGCGAAGGCCTTGGTGGCCGCGCTCACCCCCGACAAGCTCACCGATCTAACATCCTCCCACCGCCGCTGGTGGTGTGATTTCTGGAACCGCTCGTTCATTGAAATCCCTGACAAGGTCATCGAACAATGTTGGTATTCATCATGGTATATCATGGGCTCAAGCAGCCGCGCCGGCAAGGTTGCCCCCGGCTTGTGGGGCAACTGGCAAACCACCGACAGACCCGCCTGGCATGGCGATTTCCATCTCAACTACAACTTCCAGGCGCCGTTCTACGGACTGTACTCGGCCAACCACCCCGAGACCACGCTGCCGTATTATGATGCCCTGAACCAATCGATACCGCGCGGCCAGCGCATCGCCAATCAACGCGGATGGAAGGGCATCCATCTGCCGGTGTCCATCGGCCCGTGGGGGATGTGTCCGGAAGGCGATGCCGCCGATTGGGGCCAACGCTCCAACGCCGCCTTCTCCTCGTTGTTGTTCATCTGGCATTGGCAGCACACCCGCGACCTCGCTTGGCTCAAGCAAACCGGTTATGCCTTCCCGCGCGCCACCGCAGAGTTTTGGGAAGACTATCTCAAGTTGGAGAATGGCCGCTATGTGATCTACAATGATTCGATCCACGAGGGCTCCGGCGCGGACATGAACCCGCTGCTTTCGCTCGGCCTGGTGCGCACCCTGTTTGAAAACCTCATCCCGATGAGCGAGGCGCTGGGCGTGGATGCCGACAAGCGCGCCAAGTGGCGTGACATCTGCGCCAAACTCAGCGCCTACCCCCTCCAGCAGCGCGACGGCAAGACCGTGTTCCGTTACTCGGAAAAAGGCACCGCCTGGTGGAACGACAACACCCTCGGCATCCACCACATCTTCCCCGCCGGTACCATCGGCCTCGACAGCGAGCCGAAGTTGTTGGAGACCAGCCGCAACATGATCGACGCCATGGGCCGCTGGAAGGATTTCAACGGCAGCTCGTCGTGGTATGCCGCCTGCGCCCGCGTCGGCTACAACCCGGAAGTTATACTAACCGAAATGCGCGGCATGTATGACGGCCATGCCATGCCTAACAAACTACTGACATTCGGCGGCGGCGGCATCGAGAACGTCTCGCCGTCGTTGGCGGTCACCGAGATGCTCATGCAAAGCCACGCCGGCGTGCTGCGCGTCTTTCCATGCTGGCCGGCGCGACTCGACGCCCGCTTCGGCTTCCTGCGCGCGGTCGGCGCTTTCCTGGTTTCGGCCGAACTCAAGGGCGGCAAGATATCCAGACTCAAAATTGTCAGTGAAAAAGGCAACGACTGCACGCTGGTCAACCCGTGGCTGGACAAGCCGGTGCATGTCACCCGCAGCGGGCGCCCCGCGGAGACGGTGCAAGGACCGCGCATCACCTTGCACACCACGGCTGGTGAGACACTCGAACTCAACCCGTAATGAAGAAAGTACTCTCACGCATCTTGACAGCAATCAAAGCAGGCATCATGATGCCTGCATGCGCACCACTGTGACACTCGAACCGGACGTGGCCCGATTATTGAACGATCAGGCCCGGCGCACCCGCAAGTCGTTCAAGGAAACCCTCAACTCTGCGGTGCGGATGGGCTTGGGACAGCGGCCGGACTCCCGGGCTTCCCGGGCCTTCACCATCGAGGCCCGTCCCATGCAGCTCAAAGCCGGAGTGGACGCCGGACGTTTCAACTCCCTGTTGGATGACCTCGATGCCGAAGTCTTTCTCGCCAAGGCCCGTCGGAGTGTCCGCAAGAAATCCCGGTCATGATTATCCCGGATGTCAATTTGCTGGTCTATGCCTACGATTCCAGCTCGCCTCACCACGCCGCTGCCACTGCGTGGTGGAAACAATCCATGACCGGCAAGGAAGATGTCGGGCTGGCCACGGTGGTGGTATTGGGATTTCTAAGACTCTGCACCCATTCCAGGGTTTTTAAAAATCCGCTGACGGTGACCGAGGCCGCCGGCCACGTGGAATCCTGGCTGGCAAGGCCGCAGGCACGGGTGATTGAGCCCTCACCACTGCATCTCGCCGAGGTGTTGGCCTTGCTTAAAATCACGGGCACGGCCGGCAATTTGACCACGGATGCTCAAATTGCAGCCCTCACCCTGCAAGAAAAGGCCGTTGTCCACAGCAACGATACCGACTTTTTGCGCTTCCCCGGCATTCGCTGGCACAACCCGCTGACAGGGAAAACGCGCAGTACCTGAACCAGGTCATGCCCCCGTGAAAGAATCCATCCCGTATCCCTGTAGCTCATCCCACTCATGAAAACGATCCGCCCATTCCTCGTCCTTGCATTTCCACTGCTGCTGGGATCCGCCAACTTGCTGAGCGCACAAGAACTGCCGCCGTTGCGGCCGCCGGCGGTGCCGCTGGTGGCGTGTGATCCGTACTTCAGCATTTGGTCGCAGCACGATCGGCTCACCGATGGGGCGACCACGCATTGGACCGGCAAACCCAACCGCCTCGAGTGCAGCGTGAAGATCGATGACGCGGCCTATCAAGTGATGGGCAAACCCGAGCACGGCCCGGCAGCCTTGCCCCAAACCAAGCTCGAAGTCCTGCCCACCCGCACGATCTACAGCTTCGCCGGCGGTGGAATCTCACTGCGCCTCACTTTCATGACCCCGACGCTGCCCGAGGACCTCGACATTCTATCGCGTCCGGTGACCTACATCACCTGCGACGCAGTGGCGACCGACGGCAAGAAGCACGCCGTCAGCATGGACTTTTCGGCTAGCGGTGAACTCGCGGTGGACACACCCAACCAAGCCGTGAAGCCCGAGGTGGTGAGTGACGTCGCCGGACTCAACGTCCTGCGGGTCGGATCGGTGATGCAAAAGGTGTTAGGCAAGGCTGGCGACGACGTGCGGATCGACTGGGGCTATCTGTATCTGGCGGCACCCAAGGCGGATGTCCGCGAGGCAGTGGCCGGCCCCCAAGCCGGAGTGGATGGGCCGGGCGGCAAGGCCGCGTTGGGGATGACGTTTGATTTCGGGGCGGTCGGCACGGCGGAGGTTTCACGCTGGCTGATGCTGGCCTACGACGATATGTTTTCCATCCAATACATGAAATCCAACCTGCGGCCGTATTGGCGGCGCAATGGCTGGGAGGCGGCGGATTTGCTCAAGGCGTCCGCCGCGGATTATGAAAAGTTAGGCAAGCGCTGCGCGGCATTCGACGCGGAATTGTTAGCCGACGTGCGGGCTGCCGGTGGCGAGGCCTATGCGAGGATTTGTGCGTTGGCCTACCGCCAGTGTTTTGCGGCCGGCAAATTCGTGGCCGACGCCAAGGGCCAGCCCTTGCAGTTCAGCAAGGAGAACCACAGCAACGGCTGCATCGCCACCTCGGACGTGTTCTATCCGATGGCTCCGCAGTTTTTGTTTCTCAGCCCTACCCTGGCGAAATCCTTTCTGGTGCCGTTCATGAACTATGCGGCCTCCCCGCGCTGGCGCTTCCCGTTCGCGCCGCATGATCTGGGCACCTATCCGCATGCCAACGGCCAGGCCTATGGTGGCGGCGAGCGCTCCGAGAAAAACCAGATGCCGGTGGAGGAAAGCGGCAACTTGTTGTTATTGTTCGGGGCCATCGCGCAGATGGATGGCAACGCCGGATTCGCCGGTCTGTATTGGCCGCAATTGAGCCAATGGGCGGATTACCTCAAGGCCAAGGGCTTCGACCCGGAAAACCAACTCTGCACCGACGACTTCGCCGGCCACCTCGCGCATAACGTGAATCTATCCGCCAAGGCGATCTGCGCGCTCGGCGCGTATGGCAAACTCTGCGGGATGCGCGGCGACCAAGCCAAGGCGGATGAATACACGAAACTGGCCAAGGACTACGCCGCACGCTGGGTGAAGGAAGCCGCTGACGGCGA
>JBILFE010000018.1:0-13189 GCA_044351705.1 Luteolibacter sp.
CATCGGCAAAGGATAGCGCGGATAGGGTATTGGCCCCGTAGATCAGGGATGAAACGCTTTCGTTGAAGCTCCAATGGTCATCCTCCAGGTAGTCGAGGGTGGCGGTGGCGGCCGCGGCGCTAGACAACTGGAGTTTGATGATTTTCCGGTTCACCGAATCCACTTCTCCCGATGAAACCTTGCCTCCGACCTTGTCCAGATAGAAATTCACGCTGGCATTGGGGTTCCAGCTCATGTTCTGGTCGAATTCCAAGGCGATTTGAGTCCGGCTGGAGGTGGTGAACCAGGCGCGCAGCAAGTTGGGCGAGGTGACGACGTCAGCGGGAACGATCCCGTAAAAATCCTGGCCCACCAAGGGTGCGGTCAGATTCGCAAAGTTCTGGTAACCGGTGGAATTGAAATGGCAGCCCTCGTAGCCGGCCATCCCCAGAGTGCCCAGGATGTTCATGTTCGAATACATGAACGGCAGCGTGCGTAGCACCTCGCGGATTTGGTCGCCCTTGGGCCCCATCGAGCAGGGTTTCGGCATCACCTGATAGATGATATACCGCTGGATATTGGGGAAATCCTGTTTCCAGGCCGCCGACATGTCCACGAAGTATTGCTGATAGGACTTGTAATCGTAGTCGCCGGTGGGGGCCGCGGCGCCGCTGTTGCTTTCGCCCTGATGCCAGAACACGCCGCGGATGCCATGAGTCAGATTGCCGCCGGTCACCCGCTTGTAGATGTTGGCATAGATGGAATAGGAACTTCCCGCCACGCCATGACCGTCCGGATTGGGCTGGTGCTGGTCGATGCGCGTGCCGCCCACCGCTCCTTGGATGAAGCACACCGGCATGTTAAGGGTGCTTGTCATGGATTTGGCCAAATACCACCCCCACAGCCCGAGTTGCATTTCCGTGCCCTTGCTGATGCCATAGCCCCACCCGACCGTTAGGCCATAGGTGCGAATCCACGGGTCGGTGGTGCTGTCATTCGGCGCGGCATTGTCCGTGGCCAGGGCGTTGGATTGCCCGTCGATGATGTAGGCGTCACCGCAGACCAGATTGGTCACCGTGGCGCTCGGGGGGTTATCAATCCCGCCGCTGGTGGTGGTGCCAAACTCCACCTTGTAGGTCACCTTGCCGGCGTCGATGGGAAACGAAAAGGCATAAACGCCGCCCTGCGGGGTTTGGCGCAGCGGGGTGCCGTATGCTACGTTCGACCCCGTGTCCGTGGTATAGACTTTCAGATAGACCGGGGCGGTTCCGGCACCCGTGCCATTGTAATATATCATGCCCTTGTTGGTATTCGGGTCACGGGCGATGAACTGGTTGTTAACCACCTTCTCGGTGGCGCCCGGCGTGCGTTGCACCCAGGCATCGCTGGCGGGCTCCTGCACACTGATGGTTTTGGTGGCGCTGACCCGGCTGCCGCCGTTGTCCAAGGTGAGTGTTACGGTCATCGGCCCGCTGCCTTGCGAACGCGTCAGGGTCATGACGCCCGGCACGGTGGTCGTTCCCGGCGTGAGGGTCTTGGTCACGGCCACTCCATTGACCGTCCACGCATAGGTCAGATTGGCGACGTTTTTGGCTTGCAGCGCGGACAAGTTCGAGATGTCAGGAGTGAGGGTGATGGTCTGGCGGCCATCCCAAGTGGACGGACCGGTTAGAGTGAACTCCGGGTCCGGCAGGTATTCCATGATCGTGACGGGGATGTCCACGACCTGGTTTCCCGCCGCATAGATCCCCTTGTACTGGATCACATAACTTTGGTCACCGGTCACCCGGCCGGCGGCCACGTTCAGCGTGAACTGGTCGGTGGCGACGATAGTGTCCATGCCGTTTTTCTGTTCAATCCAATAGACCTTCTGGGCACCGCCGGCCTCGCCGCTCAAGCTGTCGGAACTGCCTTCGTTGATCGTGAGTGATGGAGGCGTGACGGCGAAGGCGCCATCCACCTTCACCAGGTTGCCCACCAGCGTTTGCAGGGGCTTCTGGTTCTCATATTGCATCCGCACCCAGTCGGCCGAGCGCGCCACTTTGGAAATGCGCACCTCATCCATGTCGCCGATAAAGTTATAGCCATTATACCAACCGCCGAGCCACATGCGAGCGGTGGGCAGGATTTTCATGGTGGTTTGGGTGGGGGCGGGCACATCCAACTGGCCATTGACATAGATTTGCCCCTGTCGGCCGTCGTAGGTGTGAACCACCTGCACCCACTCGGATTTTGGCAACGCGCTCATGGCATGAATGCTGCCGCCGTCGCTATCGACATAGATATGGGGCGGGCTCTGCAACTGCATCCGGACTTTGCCCGCCGGTGTGCCTTCGATTCCCCAGCAGACCAGGTCCATGTTGGAAGCATCGGCGCGGTACCACACTTCGGTGGAGTGCGGACTGGCGCCGTTGGGGTAATTCTGGATGTTTTCCCCGCAACTGACGCCCTTCTGGCCCGGGAAATGCCGCGCCGAGCCGACCATCCCGGCGGTGGCCGCGGTGCCCAGGTCATTGGACTCCAGTGTGCCGACTTCATCTCTAACCGGATCGGTCATGTGCCACACGCTGAGGAAGCCGTTGGCGGCATTGAAGACATTGGCACCGTTGGATTCACTGCCCACGCCCGTGCGGCCCCAATACATCTTGATTTCCTGGCTCGAGTCGCCGGTGATGGTGGGGATTTTCACCCAGATGGCGGCGGTTTTGGCGACCTGGTCCCATTGCTCGATCTGATAGGAAAGCGCCGTAAGCTCCTCACCCGTCATGATGGCAAAGCGGATGTCGCTGCCGTTGGGCTGGGCCTGGCTGAAATCGAAGTTGCCGGCGTTGAGTCTAACGAGCAGCGGGAAGTTTGTTTCGGTGGCGCCGGCGGGGATGTTGGCGCCGTCCGGGGTGGTCAGGATGTACAGGGAGCCGTTGTAGGTCCAATTCTGATAGGTCAACACGCTCACGGTATAGGACTTGGTGGCGCCGCTCTCGGCGGTGACGATATAGATCTGGTCGGTTGTGAAATCCATGCCGATGCCGGACTCCGGGCTGATCGTGGCTCCGGGTGACAGCGTGAACTCGGGGGCTAGCGGGTTGAGGGACTGGTTCGGTGGCACGACCAAGGCAATATTGGTTCCGGAAATCGTGGCGTAACCGAGCCCCGGGAAGTTGCAGGCAGTGATGTCACAAGCCGTGCTGGCGACGGCTTTGGTCACCGTTACCACGTAAGGGTTCACGACACTTCCGTCGGTGACGGTGTAGGTCACCGGGTTGGCATCGGCAAAGGTCGGTGACGGCGGGGCCCCGCTGGTCTGATCGCACGAGCCTGAGGTCAACGTGTAGGTCGGCGCGAGGTCCGCTAACACCGTCGAGTACAGCACGGTCAAAGCGATGGTTTTGTTGGCTTGGTTAATGACGCCGGCATAGCCAGGAATCCCGAAGGCGGTGATCAGGGCCTGGGAGCTGAGACTCAACACGCCGTTCGACTTGTCGAAGGTCCAGGTTTGGCCACCGGCGGATTTCGTGTAAAGGTCGCCGACCGGTGGGTCGAAGCCGGTCAAGCCAAAGCTACTGCCGAAGGTCTTGGTGCTGGCATCGACCAGGGTCCAGGTGCCGGATGTCTTGGTCACCGCCGAGGTGTCGAGGGTGAAAGTGCCATTCAGGGTGGCGGTGCCGCCACCCGTGATTTTGTTAGTCGTGGTGTCCGTCAGCACGAACTTCATGCCACCGGTGTCTGCGAGGATAAGCGTGCAGCCGCTGTTGACGGTGGTAGTGGTGGCGTAGGTGTTGACAGCGGAGAGCGTCAGAGGGCCGCTGCCGGTCACTTGCACCAGACCGGTGCCGGAGATCACGCCCGCCAGGGTCTGCGCTGCGGTGCTGGCGTAGTTGAGGATGGTGTTGGCACCCAGGGCGATGGCACCCGGGTAAGTACCGTTGCCGAGCTTCCCTGTGCCGATGGTATTTCCGTTGTTTCTCGTCAACGTACCGCCGATGGTCAAGTAGCCGGTTGCAGGGCCACCACCTGCCACCAAGTTGATGGGCCCGGTGAAAGTGTTGATCGCAGGCAGATTGACCCGACTCTGAGAACCCGTCTGGCACCTGAAAGTAACATCGAGTCCCATCGCGCTGCCGTTGCCAGCGTTGGGGATGCCCGAATTGAATGTCACCGACTCACGGTCGCCGTTGCCATTATATCCAGTGAGGATAGCGAGCGTCTGTGCGCCGGTGGCCGTGGAAGTAATTGACGAGCCGTTCAATTTGTGGTCCGTATCGTTGCCATTGAATCTGAAGGTGATCGTACCGCTGGTTCCCGCAAAGACGATGGCATCGTTATTGATGACATCTTGGTTCGAAGGCTGAGTGGGCCAGGTCTGAAGAATGGCACCATTGGACATCATTAATGTGCCGGTGTCGTTCCAAGTCCATACAATGCCCACTTTGGTGCTGTTGCTGTCATTGATCGTAAAAGTGCTGCCGCTGGCTATGGTGGTGGAGCCCCGCGCACTGCCCGCCAGCAACGCCAGACCCATCACCAAACCGACTGCGCACTTCTTCACAAGTTGTTTCAGGTTCATCATATTCATGGTTTTTTTTCGTGTGTTGGACGAGGCCAATCAACTCAAGATCCGGCGACAATGCAAACAGCAATCTGCCATTTGCTCAAATTTCAGTCGAAAGATCATATCGGTTGAAATGGCGTCCCGCATTTGGTAAGGCTGCCGCCGCAGGAGCCCTATTATGAACAAACTCACCTATTTCGTCATGCTTGGCATGGCCGCCACGCCCGTGTTGGCACCGGCAGCGCCCGCTGCGGTGGCGGCCGATCCCGCTGCCATCACCGGCACACTGGAAGGCAAACTGCTGGCAGCCGGCGACAACCGCATCATGATCCTCAATGCCGATGGCTCGCTCGCCTGGGAACACCGCACCGGCCTCACTCACGACGTCTGGATGCTGGATAATGGCAACCTGCTTTATGCCGACGGCGGGTCGGTAACCGAGATCACGCCGGAGAAAAAGGTGGTGTTTCAATACAAGGCGGCCGACCAGCATGGCGGCGGCACCTATGCCTGCCAACGCCTCAACAACGGCAACACCGTCGTCGGCGAAAACTCAACCGGCAAGGTGCTCGAAGTCGATCCCCAGGGCAAAGTCGTTTTCGAGCTACAAACCCAGGATGCCAAGCCCGGCAACCACCAAAACCAACGCATGGTGCGCAAACTCGACAACGGCAATTATCTGGTCTGCCATTCCGGCAAGCATGTGGTTAGGGAATACAAGCCGGATGGCAGCGTGGTGTGGCAACAAGCGACACCGAATCTGGCGTTTGCCGCCATCCGCAAGGCCAATGGCAACACCCTGGTTTCCACCCTCGGCTCTCTCATCGAATACAATCCGGATGGCGCCATCGCCTGGGAATTCAAAAACTCCGACATCCCCGGCCTGACCATCACCAACATGACCGGCATCCAACTCCTGCCCAACGGCAACCTCGTCATCGGTTGTTACTCGGCCTATCAGGCCGGCAAGGGCTGCGGCTTGCTCGAAATCACGCCGGACAAAAAACCGGTGTGGAGCTTCACCTCACCCAAAACCGCCGGCACCATGATGGCCGTCCAAAAACTCACCGCCACCGGCAAACCCATGCCGGGCAAGCTCCTGCGCTGATCCAACGCAATAACATTTTAACCCAAAAGGTTAAGTCTCATCATCCCAGTGTAGTCCCTCCTACAGAGCGCATTTAAAGTCGTTCGATTTCCGATGGATGATTGTTGATTTTTGAATGCTGATCGGATGTTGGATTGTCGTTTCGACACTTCAACAATCAAAGGCGCTTCCGAATACAACATGCACCTGTCCGATGGGAGAGCATGAGGGTGCAACCTATTCAAAATCAGTATCATCAGTGAAATCAGTGGTTTCCTCCACAGCCACCTCGACTCCATCTGGATTGAAAATGGCGTTAGACCAGTGGCAGTCGGAATAAAGGCTTGGCTCTTCGTGGGAGGTGAAACCACCGGCCAGCGCGCCGCCATCATCTACACCCTGGTCAGTGCGGTCTGGTGGCTAGGCGTTTGACGAGGCTGACAAACTCGGTGCGATGGCCATGGGGATCGGAGCCAAGAGCGGCAGCGGCCAGCATGCCCGCATCCGCGAATCGGGTGTTGCCCAGGCCCGCGTCCTTGCGCAGGAGCATCGCGGTCATGGCCACTGAGGTGCCGAAGCGAAAGTCGGCGTCAGCCTGTCCAAAGGTGCATCACTGGGGTCAGTCCTCGCATGGTAACATTTATGGATATATCAAGGGGCTGGACGGGGTTGGTGCCGCCGTCATTTTTGCTTGGTTGAGGTGGGCATGGCGGCTGCAAACGGCCATCTGAAGATTCTGGCGTCACTCTATCATGGGCGTCATCTATTACGGGTCGACGACAGGTAGGGTTGGATGTTGGCGCATAGCGGTTCCGCAGCGGTGGACAAGTCCACCTCCGCCGCGGGGAAAGCGGTGACAAGTCACCGCACTCCAAGCCGCGTTCTGACGCACGAGCCTGTGAAGAAAATCCTAAATTCTAAGCACTAAATTGCCCCGCTTCGCGGTGCCATGCCAGTTAGGGCTGCGCCGGATTTTTCCATGCTCGCTAGCGCTCGCTCCGCGTTCCAAACCCATCAGTGTAATCTGTGTAATCTGTTCTTATCTGTGGTTTTCTTGCTCCGCACCCCCCTATAAACCCCCGCGTTCTCACGAACGCGCCTACGAGCTTCCGCACCTCCGCCCTCTGCGTAGGCGCGCTGGTGACAGCGCGGGATCACGGCTCCAGGAAAGGATGCCGCGAGGCCGCAATCGAAGAGGCAATTGTCACCGGGATGCGTCTGGGCCCGAAAGGAGTGGTGAAGGTGCCAAAGCGCCCGGCGACCGTCGCGCCACACATGGGACAGGTGCCCTGAGGAGTCAGGTCGTAGTGACAGATGTCATACCAGTTGCGCACAATGACGGCATGATGGCAAGCGGGGCAATAGGTGGAACCTCCATCGATGTCATGCACATTGCCGGTGTAGACATAGCGCAAGCCGGCATCCAGCGCGATGCGGCGCGCATTTGTCAGGGTGGCTGGCGGGGTGGACGGCACACCGGGCATTTTCCAGTCGGGATGAAAGGCGGAGAAGTGCAACGGAACCGTGGGTCCCAACTCGTTGGCGACCCAAGTGCTCAGAGCTTTGATTTCGGCATCCGAGTCGTTATGGCCGGGAATGAGCAAGGTGGTGATTTCAAGCCAGCAAGTGGTGTGGTGGTGGACATAGACCAGAGTATCGAGCACGGGTCGCAGGTGGGTGCCGGTGAGTTTCACATAAAAATCCTCGCTGAAGCCTTTGAGGTCGATGTTGGCCGCATCCATCTTGGCATAGAATTCGCGGCATGGCTCGGGGTTGATGTAGCCGGCGGTGACGGCCACGGTGTGGATGCCCCGCGCGTGGCAGGCAGCGGCCGTGTCCATGGCATATTCACAAAACACCACCGGGTCGTTGTAGGTGAAGGCCACGCTCTTGCAGCCCTGTTCCAAGGCGGCATGGGCGATGGACTCCGGCATCGCCAGGGCCATCAACCGGTGCATGTCGCGCGATTTGGAAATGTCCCAGTTCTGACAAAATTTACAGGCCAGATTGCACCCGGCGGTGCCAAACGACAACACACTGGTGCCCGGATAAAAATGGTTCAGCGGCTTTTTTTCTATCGGGTCGATGCAGAAACCCGAGGATCGACCGTAAGTGGTGAGCACCATTTGACCTCCCGCCATGCCGCGCACAAAGCAGGCGCCGCGCTGGCCTTCATGCAATTTGCAGTAGCGCGGGCAGAGGTCGCACTGCACGCGCTCGTCGTCAAGGGAGTGCCAGTATTTGGCCGGATGACGTTCGCTCATGCGGATGGGTTCATTCATCATTCACTCCTTCCATTTTTCAACCGCATAGCGGTGCAGCCTCACCGCCGGCGACCAAAACGTCGCAGCCAAGCCGGCCTTGAGCTTGAGCTGATCCATAAACTCGTTAGGCTGCGGCAGTTGCTCCCACACTTGCGGCAAAAACGTGCCGCGGTGGCTGCCACATTCCAACACCACCCCGTCCACGCCCGGCAGCAACTGGCCCACGGCATCAGCCTCGTCACGGAACAGCATCGCCTGCTGCGGCGAAAGCAGCGAGACCTCCACCCGCGTCGTCTCCAATTCCGTTAGGTCGAGCGGTGGAAAGCGCGGATCCTGGAAAGCGGCGGCCTGGGCGTTGCGGACAACATCCTGGCCCAGCGGGCGGCGCGCGGTGAGCGAGCCGATGCAACCGCGCAGTCGCCCCTGTTGGGTCAGCGTGACAAAGGTGGCGCCAGGCTCGTCCAACCACGCCGGCTCCGCGAGCGAACGGGTGGGCGCGCCCAAGCGCTGCGCGATGGCATTGCGCGCGAGGCAAAGCAGGACAGGGCCTTTGTTGATCTCAGGCATGGCAGGATTCGGTGAAAGCAAAGGCACCGTAGCCCACCACTTGTGAGCGCGGCCCGGCGGTGTCGCCGGAGTTGCGCAGGTCGAGCAGGTGCGCGGTGAGGCCGTGGCGGTGTGCGGCGAGCATCAGGCCATTGACGGCGGTGCCGCCGCAGGCTTGCTCGTGGGATACGGGTGCTTGCAGAGCGACGATGGCGTCGGCCGTGAGTTGGTCGATCTGCTGGGCGGCGGGATACGGCAGGTAATGCGAAAGGTCGGTGCTGATGAGGATCAAGGTTTCCGCTCCGCCCCAGAGGATATCGAGCACTTCGCCCACTTCCTGCGCGGAGGCATCGCCCACCACCAACGGCAGCAACTTGAACTCCGCCAGCAGGATTTGCAGAAACGGCAATTGCACTTCCAGCGAGTGCTCCTGTGCATGTGCGTGCCCGCTCACTCGCACCTGCGGCAGGCCGACGATTTGCCGCGCTGCGGCCGCATCGATTTCTACCGGGCCGAGCGGCGTGTCAAACACCTCAGCGTCCGGCAATGCCAAACCGCGGAAAGCCACCCGGTGCGCCGGACCGAGCAGCACCACGCGGCGGATCTGCCCGCTGACCGGAATGAGCAGCGCATAAGCACTGGCGGCAACAGGACCGGAGTAAATGTAGCCGGCATGCGGTGCAATCAACGCCTTGGGACTCAGCGCCGCAGGCCTGGCTGCGCCTAACAAGGCACGCACCTCGTGATCGAGTCGGACGCGTTCTGCCGGATAGAACGTCCCGGCAACGGCGGCTGGGCGGGTCTTCATGGTCAATCTCCTTGGTGAGCAAAGTAGTGCTGATGAGGTGATGGTCAAGCCGAGAGTTGGTATTCGCTTCCTCTTCTACCTGCTTACGAGCCTGCGGCAGAATCGTTGGAAGGCAACAACGGGACAACCCGAAATCACGCAGAGTGAAATTCTCAACATCCGCGTTGCCTTTCCCCAAGACGAGGGCGAACAACGCGCAATCGCTCATCAGCTCGATGCTGTGAACCAGCTCATCCTGGCAAAGCAAGCCAAGATCACGGCGCTGCAACGGCTCAAAAAATCACTCATGCAAAACCTCCTGACGGGACGGATGCGCCTTTTCGTCGAAGCTCATCGCCGAACTGACGGCGGGCCTAGCCGACGAAAAGAGTGGCGGCGCGTGACCGCACCGCCACTCCATGATTGGGCTACTTGCCCTTGCCGCCGCGCAAGAGGTCATTGAGCGAGGCTTTAAATATTTTAACCCAAAAGGTTAAAACAGTTCTTGCAAGGCCGATCAAGCCAGCGCAATGTACTGGCACCCCGGCAAGTCATGGTCATTCATTTCCGCAACAAGAAGCTGGAGAAAGTGTTCTCCACGGAAAAGGATCTGATTCGGAGCTACGGGGTGGAGCAGGGGCGGATGCTCAGGCGGCGTGTGACGGAATTGAGCGCCGTACGCTGTCTGGCGGATCTGCGCCCGCTGCCTCAATTGCGTGCCCACGAGCTCACGGGCGACCGCAAAGGCCAGATTTCAATCACCGTTCGCCAGCCCTATCGTTTGATTATCCTCGCTGCCAATGAACCCCTGCCAAGACTGCCTGACGGCGGGTTGGATTGGACGATGGTAACGGAGATCACGGTGCTTGAAGTGGTCAATTATCACGACTAAATATGAATATGAAAAGCACCTTCACCCCTGACTACGCCTCACCCCCAGGCGAGACCCTTGCCGAGACCATCGACTACCTGGGAATCACCCAGACGGAACTTGCCCGCCGCATGGGGCGTCCCCTGAAAACGATCAATGAAATCATCCAGGCAAAAACTGCCGTCACGGCGGACACCGCCTTGGAGCTGGAGCGAGTCCTTGGCGTTCCTGCCCACCTGTGGACTAATCTGGAAGCAAATTACCGGGAGCACTTGGCCCGCCAGCGAGCTGCCGAAAGAATGGAGATTGACGAAGACTGGCTCGGCTGCCTGCCTGTCGCCGCAATGCAGAAGCGTGGCTGGCTCCCGCGCACCAAAGACAAGCGGCAGCTCATGGAGGCAATGCTGTGTTTTTTCGGCTGCGCCACCGTGGCGAGTTGGCGTAGCTCGTGGCTGAGTCCTGAGGTGGCTTACCGCAAGTCCCCTAAGCTACAAAGCCACCCCGAGGCCCTTGCCGCCTGGCTTCGCAAGGCGGAGATGGAAGGTCATAAACAAGAGTGCGCCGCCTATGATGGCGCTGCGTTCATGGCGGCCTTGGAGCGCTTAAGAAAAGTGACAACCTTGCCAGCGGACAAGTGGGCACAGACACTTAGGAACGAATGCAATGCCTGTGGCGTGGCCTACGTCATTCTCCCGGAACTGCCTGACACGCATGCCAGTGGTGCCGCCCGGCAGATCAATGACTCTTGCTTCTTGATTGTGCAGACCGGGCGCTACAAGGATGACGACCATTTCTGGTTCACCTTCTTTCACGAAGCGCGGCATGTGCTGCAAGGGAAACTGAAACGCGAGTGGCTCGTTGAATATGACGGCCGGGAAGACCCCATGGAAACGGATGCCAACACGTTTGCCCGCGAGTTTCTCATTCCCACCCGTGCGATCCGCGAGATGCAGCAGCGGCATGGCGGCAAAATGCCGGTCAGCGCGGGCAAAGAACTGGCACATGAACTTGGCATTGCTCCCGGCATCGTCGCCGGGCGTTTGCAATTTGATGGCATCTGGCAACGCTTTGTGGGAGCCAAATTGAAACGCCCATATTCGCTGGAATTGCTGCTAGGCTGAACTTCGATCTCTGAAATCCGCCGCAGATCCGACCACCACTTGGATATCGGCGTTTTTTGTCGGTATTTAGTAGCCATGTTCGTTGAAACGGTCAAAAACCGCAACTCGCCGCCCTGCATTCTTCTGCGCGAAACCTTCCGCGAGGCGGGCAAAGTCAGGCACCGCACCCTCGCCAGCATTACCGCATTGCCAGGGGAAGTGGTTGCCGGACTGCGCGAACTTCTCAATAGCCACCACCCGAGCCCTCAACGCCGCCACCCGCTCCAGCACCTTGGCGGCAGCTTGCGGCTTCGAGAATAACGTTCACGAAAACGACCTCTATGATGCTATGGACTGGCTGTTACCCCGTCAGCCCCGCATCGAAAAGGCCCTGGCCGCCCGCCTCCTCACCGACGGGTCGCTGATCCTTTACGATCTAACATCCAGTTACTTCGAAGGCACCGCCTGCCCGCTCGCCAAGCTCGGTTACAGTCGTGATGGGAAAAAGGAACGCACCACAAATCGAGCCGTGCGCCGCATGACGCCAATCTGCCAGACAGGGAACGACACTTGCCAAGTGTCGGGCTTAGGCGTGGAGGAAGACGGAACTTGGCAAGTCCCGCTCCTTGCGACAAGCCTTCAAGGATCGCCGAAAAGATCGACGGTTTCATATGAAATAATTTGAAAATCCAAAAGTCAATGCTTGATATTCCAACGATCATGCGCCAATCTGATCGCCGAAAAGATCATCGCTCGTGACCCGACCAACAGCCATTGCCCGACGCATCACTTCCATGGAGCCATTGCTACCCACGGCCGGAAGAGGCGAGCTTGCGGAGCTGAGCGTGGACATTTTCCGGAAAGCCGGCGAATTGACGGCAACGCTGCCATCGCCATCGGTGCGCCGCGGGGTAGCCGGGTTGGTGCGTGAGATGAACAGCTATTACTCGAATCTCATCGAAGGTCATAAGACGCTGCCCCGGGACATCGAGCGGGCCTTGCGCGATGATTTATCGGATCGCGAGGACGACCGCCGCAATCAACTCCTCAGCGTGGCCCATATCCGGGCGGAAGCGGCGATGCGGCGGCGGATGGCGGAGCAACCGGAAGCCGGGGCGTTCCAGCCTGAATTCATCCAATGGATCCACCGGGAATTTTACGAGGCTCTGCCCCGCAGCGAGTGGTTCACCACCTCGCTCTCAGGAAAACGTCATCCGCTGGAACCGGGAAGATTCCGTGACCACAACGTGGACGTAGGCCGCCACATACCGCCAGATCACGATGCCATCGGTGATTTCATGCGGCGCTTCGACGGCTTTTACTCAGACCCGGCCATTCCAGCCACCGACCGGCTCATCGCGTTGGCGGCGGCGCACCACCGGTTGGCATGGATCCATCCGTTCGGTGATGGCAATGGCAGGGTGGCGCGCCTGCAATCCCAAGCGGCCATGATCCGTGCCGGCCTGGATGCGGACGGACTATGGACACTATCCCGTGGGCTCGCCCGCGCAAGACCCGCGTACTTCCAGCACTTGCAGGCAGCCGACCAAGTTAGGGCGAACGATTTCGACGGCAGGGGCAATCTCAGCGACGCCGCACTCTCCCGCTTCTGCCGCTTCTTCCTGGAGCGCGTTCTCGACCAAATCGATTTCATGACCGGGTTGATCTCACCCTTCAAGTTGCTTGACCGCATTGAAAACCATCTGCGCTTCATCCGGGTGGATCTCGACGGAAAATTGCGGAGCCACCTCGTCCGCCTGCTCAAGGCGCTGTGCCTCGAAGGAGATCTGCCCCGCGGTGCGGTTCCGGCCATCCTCGGACTCAAGGGCACTGCTTCCCGCGTCATCATCCGCCGCGCGCTCGATGAAGGCCTCGTTTGCTCTGCGAGTGAAAAGGGGCCTCTCCGCATCGCCTTCCCATACAAGGTGGTGGATTCCTACTTTCCTCAGCTGTTCACCGACCTGCCGGTGGATGAGCCGTAGAGGAAGTCGGCGAAACAAGTGTCC
>JBILFE010000461.1:0-3823 GCA_044351705.1 Luteolibacter sp.
CGTGCTTAAAATTTAAAATTTCACCATGAACACCATCATCACAGGCCTCCAGTGGGGCGACGAGGGCAAAGGCAAAATCGTCGATTATCTAACGGAATCGGCGGATGTGGTCATCCGCAGCCAAGGCGGTAACAATGCCGGTCACACCGTTATCACCGGCGGCACCAAATACATCCTCCACCTGCTGCCTTCCGGCATTCTGTGGGATGATAAAATCAATGTCATTGGCAACGGTGTGGTCATCGACCCCGTGGGATTGGTTGAGGAAATCCAACGCATCGAAGCCCAGGGCGTCGCCATCACCCCGGCAAAGCTCCTCATCTCGGATCGTGCCCACATCGTGCTGCCCATCCACAAGGAACTTGATGTCGCTCGCGAAATCGCCCTTGGCGCTCATAAAATCGGCACCACCAAGCGTGGCATCGGTCCCGCCTACGCCGATAAAATCAACCGCTGCGGTCTGCGCGTCGCGGATTTCGCCGACACGGCTTACGCCGCGGCGCGCATCACCCAGCGCGTCGCTGAGGCCAACGAGATATTCGCCCGCTACGAGTTGGCCACCTTTGATGCCAACGCTGTGTGTGCCGAGGTTTTCACGGCATTCGAGAGGCTGCGCGGGCATGTATGCAATACCATTCCGGTGCTTCACGCGGCCTGGAAGGCGCGCCAAACCCTGCTCTTTGAAGGGGCGCAGGGCACCCTGCTCGATGTCGATTTCGGCTCCTTTCCATTCGTCACCTCATCCAACACAACCGCCGGCGGTGCCTGCACTGGCTCCGGTTTGCCTCCGATGGCCATTGAGCGTGTCATCGGTGTTTGCAAAGCCTATACCACACGCGTCGGCTCCGGCCCATTCCCCACCGGCGATGATGGACTCTCCGATTACCTCCACGGCCTCGGCCGCGAATTCGGTGCCACCACCGGTCGGCCTCGTGGCTGCGGTTGGCTCGATACCGTGTTGTTGCGCTTCGCCTGCATGGTCAATGGCGTCACCGGTCTGGCCGTCACCAACGTCGATGGCCTCGATGCTTACGAGACCCTGCGCATTTGCACCGGCTACACCGTCGATGGCGTCCTCCACACCCTGCCTCCCGCTTCGCGTGATGCCTGGGACCGCATCATTCCGGTTTATGAAACCTTGCCCGGTTGGCTATCTGACACCACCGGCACCAGTCGCTACGCCGACCTTCCGGCGCAGGCGCAAACCTATCTTGCCCGCCTGGCCGAACTCTGCGGCGCTCCCATCGCCTTTGTCGGCGTGGGTCCGGACCGCGCCCAAACGCTCACGGCATAAGCGGCTTCCAGCGTTCGGCGTGATCATCATCCAACACTCGTCCATGTTTCAGCCACCCGGCACCATCCTCACCGCAATCCCTCCGCCGTGGGCGCTGCCTGCCTGTCCACAGCCTTCCAACTAACAAGCATCGTGTCCAAGTTCCCTGACATCCCGCGCCACATCGCCGTCATCATGGACGGTAATGGCCGCTGGGCCAAGGAACGCGGACTGCCCCGCCGTGAAGGACACCGCGCCGGTGCCGAGTCCGTTCGTGAAATCATGGAGGCATGCAAGGAACTCGGCGTTGAATACCTAACGTTGTTTGCGTTCTCATCGGAAAATTGGAGCCGACCGGATTCCGAAGTGGAGGCACTCATGAGCTTGCTCGACCGCTTCCTTCGCGAAAAAGCCAAGGATCTCGACAAACAAAATGTGCGTCTTCTCGCCATCGGCCAGCTTGACCGACTGCCAGCCAAAACCCGCAATTTGCTAGATTCGATCATTGCGCGCACTGCAAAACACGATGCGATGACGATGGTGCTGGCCCTTTCCTACGGCGCGCGTGAGGAGATCGTCGCCGCCGCCCGCTCGCTGGCCGCGGATGTTGCGTGCGGGCGCATGACACCTGAGGACATCAATGAGGAACTTTTTACTTCCCGCCTTCAAACCACCGGCATCCCCGATCCCGACTTGCTCATCCGCACCTCCGGGGAAATGCGCCTGTCCAACTTTCTCCTGTGGCAGATCAGTTATGCCGAGATCGTCATCGTCAAAAAATATTGGCCGGACTTCCGCGAAGGGGATTTGTTTGAGGCGGTTGGCGAGTACCAGCACCGCCATCGCCGCTTCGGTGCGCTGTGAGATTGTTGTAACCTGAGTTTGTAATTTTCAATCGAGTTGCTAAAGTCTGCCGCGTGAGCGATTCCGAAAACGATTCAATGCGCGGGCTGTTATCAGAATTTGCCCTGGGTCCGGCGTGGGCACGGGCTGGCACTAGCCCGCAAATCCTCAAGCCCAGACCCGAGGTTAATGTGAAAGGCGGCGAGCGTGAACCCCGCCGCGGCGACTATGAGCGGGGAGGCCGTGAGCGCGATGACCGCAGGCCCAGCCAAGGCCGCAGGGAGAACTTTACAGGACGTCGCGAGGGGCCGCCGCAAGTTCAGGAATCAGGTCCGGCGCAGGGCATCCGCGTGATTTTGAATCCGGACCCGCAAGCCATCCACTTGATCGGGCGTGAAGTTCACCAAGTAGCCAGGGTTTACCCGCTTTTTGATGTTGCCCGGATCCTGCTTGCCGAGCGGGGTCGCTGTCGCGCGGTGTTTGAAGTCGAATCAGGCGAGCCGCGGCTGTTTCTCGGCAGACTCGATGATTCGCTGTTCCTGACTCGGGATGAGGCCATCCGCCACTTGTGGCACTCGGATTTGAGCAAGCAATTGGTCGAAGAGGAAACCATCGCGGTCGATCCTCCAACGGGAAGATTCCACGCCGTCGCGCGCTGCGGCATTTCCGGCGTTTTGCTAGGTCCGCCCAATCACCACTCCTATCAAACCAACCTCCGGCGGCTGCATCGCGAACGCTTTGGCAACATGCCATTCGAGGTCTACTCGTCCAAAGTCCGCACCGAGCGCAGCGAGGAAGCCGTGAATGCCTGGCTCGAAACCATGAAGCAAAAGGTCCGCTGGAGAATCAAAGGCGATGCGGAAAACGCCTGGATCGAAGATCGCGCGGAAGCGGAGCGGGTTGTTGCCACGCGCTGTTTCGAGGCGGGGTATGCCGAAGTGGCAACAGCGGAAGTGTCCGCTGCCATCCCGCCCAATCACATTTCTCCCGCTCTGCTCACTTCGTTGCGGATGACCGGCAGTCACGCCAGCCAGCATCCCGCCATCTTGATTCCTGCGGTTTGCCGCGCACTCGAAGCCGAACACTTGCCGGTCTTCAAACGCCTCGGAAAACTCCATACCGGCCCGGCACGGCCACATGCCCTGGCCCCGGATATCGTTCTCGCCGAGCGCCCCGCCGCCATGGTCGAATGGATCCGCAACAACAAGCCCGCCAAACTCGCCGGCCTCTGGCAAGCCGTCCTGCCCGAGGGCGTCACCGAGCCGACCCCGGAATATGCCGCTGATCTTTTCTGGCTGCTTCACCAAGGTCACATCCTGCTCTACGCCGACGACAAACTCGCCGTGCAAGAACCGCATGTGATCACCCCGCCCAAAAAATCCAAGGCGCCTAAAAACCACAAACTCCCGGCGGCCCCCGCTGACCCAACAGCCGCCCCAACCGCAGCGCAAGCCGCCACGGCCACGCTGCTGTTAGACGGTGCACCCGCGGAGGTCGCCACAGTTGAAGATGTCACGGTTGAGGATGTCACGGTTGAAGTTGCCACGGTTGCGGTTGAGGATGCCACGGTTGAGGATGCTGCAGCCGAAGATGCCGCGGATGAAGATGCTGCGGTTGAGGATGCCCCTGTCGAGGATGCTCCCGTCGAGGATGCCCCTGTCGAGGATGCCCCTGTCGAGGATGCCCCTGTCGAGGATGCCCCTGTCG
>JBILFE010000464.1:0-3815 GCA_044351705.1 Luteolibacter sp.
GCAGCAGCGGCAGGGCGCACAAAATGACCACGGCCATGTAGTGGACGTTGCGCAGGGCGGGGGTGGCAGCCACAAACTCAAGCCGGCTCCACAGGATGGATAGAAAGGCCAGGCCGTAGGCAGTCATGATAGGCGCAAACACCAGGTGGAGTTGGTTCGGGTCGAGATCTTTGGTGCTGACGCCGAAAAAGGCGAGGCCCACTGCGGTGGTGCACCACATCAGCAGGATCGCCCAGCGGAAGGCGGCGATGGGTTTGCGCTTGAATGGATGCAGCAGCGAGACGAAAAACAGGGGTGCAATGATGATGCCGGCCAGGAGCGGAATGATATCGCTGGTTTGGAGCAGGGAAACGCGGATGATTTTGGAGATCAAGCCGGTGAGGTTGAGGTTGTCCTGGAGGCTCACCGAGCGCATGACATCTTCCTCGGATCCGGCCAGGCCGTTGTAAAGCGTTAGAAAGGCCGTGCCAAAGGGGGTCGCGCTAAAGCCGTTGTTGCGGACCATCACGAAGCCGGCGGGAATCAAAATCATCATCAGGATGGTGCCAGCAACGATGCCGCGGGGGCGGAAGGCGATGGCGGCAAAGAAAATGTAGCCGAGTGCGATCCACACCGTCATCCAGTGGGTGAGGGCCAGCAGGGTGAAAAAGACCCCCGCAATGATGGTGGGGGCCATGGCGATGCGCCCCTCGCTGGTCGCTTCAACGGCGCGATACACAAAGTAGATCGCGCACGAAAACAGCAACAACATCAACATCTGCGGCAAGCCGCTGAGCGAGTAGTTCCAGAAGCTCTCGCAAAACAGCATGAGAATGGCGCACACCGCCGCTATCTTGCCATCAAACACGCGCGCGATAAGCAGATAGTTCACACCGATGGCCATCAGGAAAAACAAGGTGCTGATGGTGGCGATGAGCCGGTCGAGCGGAAAGATGAGTTCGCTTTCCCCCATTTGCCAGGCACCGGGGTCAACCGCGCCGACGAGTTTGAGCACTGCGGCGGTGAGCAGCGGGTTGAGCGGCGAATGATACGTGTCCTCGAATTTGATGAATGAAACACCGGACTTTTTTTGGGCCGCTTCCGCCTGGCTGTAGGCCGCAGGGCGGATCATTTTGGTGGTGAAGCCGTTGCCGCGGGCAATCTCGCGGGCGATCTGGGCTTGGTCCATCGCTTGGGGAGAGCTCAGGCCGCGGAACAGGGTGAACAGATTGCCCAGAGTCAGGGCAATGAGCACCAGAAAAAACAAACTGCGACGGATGATCACGCCGGTATCAAAAGATGCGGTGGCGGCGTTCATGTTGGGAAGGCGAATGTGGACTGTGACATCAGTGATCTTTCAATTTGCGCTGGAGCGTGCGGCGGCTCAGGCCGAGAAACTCCGCCGCTCGTGTCCGGTTGCCATTGGCGGCGACAAGAGCGGCGTGAATAACGTTGGCTTCAAGCGCATGCAAGTTGAAATCGGCGGTATTATCAAGGGTCTTTTTGGGCGGCGCGGCTGATTCCCCAGCGGCCACCGGCGCTGACCACAAAAATTGTGGCAGATGGTGGTTATCAATCGTGGGCTCATTGCTCATGACCACGCCGTGTTCGATGACGGTGCGGAGTTCCCGCACATTGCCTGGCCAGGCATAGCCAAGCAGCGTCTGCAGCGCGGCATCACTCAGCGGTTTGACGGGGCGCTGGTTGTCCTTGGCGAATTCCTTGAGAAAACTGTTAGCCAGGAGCACGATGTCCTCGCGCCGGTTGCGCAGCGGCGGCATTTGGATGGGCACCACATTGAGGCGGAAAAACAGGTCTTCGCGGAAGCTGCCGGCATCAACCAGGGCCCGCAGGCTTTTGTTAGTCGCGGCGATGACCCGGACATCGATTTTGATCGGGGTATTGGAGCCGACCCGTTCGAGCGTGCGCTCGGAGAGGATGCGCAGGAGTTTGACTTGGGTGGCGGGGTCGATCTCGCCGATTTCATCGAGGAAAATGCTGCCGCCATCCGCTTGTTCGAAACGGCCGATGCGGCGTTGGGCGGCCCCGGTGAAGGCCCCTTTTTCGTGGCCGAAGAGTTCGCTCTCCAGGAGTTGTGGGGAGAGTGCGGCGCAATGGACGATGACGAGCTTGGCGGCGGGCCGGCCGGAGAGATGGTGCAGGGTGTGGGCGACGATTTCCTTGCCAGTGCCGGATTCCCCCTCGATGAGAACCGTGGCACGGGTCGGTGCCACTTGCCGGATCATTTCGATGACGTGAGTCATGGCGGGGGATTTGCCAATGAGGTGGTCGATCTTATGGGTTTGTTGGACTTGGTGGGTGAGTTGGCGGTTTTCCGATTCCAAGGCGCGACTGCGCAGGCCACGCTTGAGCAACATTTCCACCTCATCGAGATTGAGCGGCTTGGTCACAAAGTGCCAGGCACCGCGCCGCATGGCTTCCACGGCGGTATCAACCGAGCCGTAGGCGGTCATCATGATGACCACCGGCGCTTCGGGCATCGCCAATGCGCAGTCCAGCAGGTCCATGCCGGAGTCCGCGCCCAGACGCAGATCGGTGAGCAGCAGTGCGATGGACTCGGATTTGAGGATGCGCATGGCCTCGGCGCTGCCGCTGGCCGTGTAAACTTCGAACTCTTCTTCGAGGGCCGCGCGCAGGCCGTCACGGGTGGCGCGTTCGTCATCAACAATGAGGAGGGTCGGGAGCATCGGCTGAGGCGTTAGAGTTGGATGGCGGATGAGGCGAGCAGTCGGACCGGGCGCTCGGCGCGGGGGAGGTGGATGATGACGCGGGTGCCGCAGTGTTCCTCGCTTTCGATTTCGATATCGCCGCCGTGCTCACGCACGATGCGGCGCACAATCAACAAGCCGAGGCCCGCACCCGAAGATTTGGTGGTGCGGTAGGGTTCGAAGATGGCTCCCATGCTCTCAGGCGAGATGCCGCTGCCGTTGTCCTCGATGGATATACTATATTCATAGTCGTTGTAGTGGGTGCGCAGAGTGACGCGCCCGTCACTCGCCGACAATGCTTGATAGGCATTGCGGATGAGGTTGTAGAAGACTTGCTGGAACTGGCCCGGATCAATCATGACGGGCGGCAGGGACTCCGCCAGATCGAGATCCACGGCAATGTGGCGCGAGGACAGTTCGGGTTCCAGCAGGCGCAGGGCCTCGTGGATCACGCCGTGCAAATCATGCCGCTCGCGACGCGGGGTGGTCGGCCGCACGGCTTGCAGAAATTGCTTGAGGATGGTGTCCAATCGCTGGATTTCCTCCCGCGCGGTGGCTAGGTTTTCCTCCAGCGGCGCCCGGTCAGCCGGCGCCAGCTTGCGGAATTTGCGCCCCAGCAGTTGCAGGTGAATATCGAGCGAATTGAGCGGGTTGCCGATCTCGTGGGCCACTCCCGCCGCCAGCAGCGTGAGTGCGTTGAGACGCTCGGATTCCAATGTCTCTTCAGCTTCCGCGCGCGTGCTGGTCAGATCACGCACCAGCATCACATAGCCAAGCGTCCCCTCCAAATGCCCATTGTCGTCAATCGGCGCCAGATAGAAATTGAGATAGCGGTTTTCCGGATAGAAAACCTCCAGATCGCGGCTGATGGAACGGCCGGGTTTGCCGAGGGTGTCCCAATCCAGACCGCGCACCTGGGTGGCCAGTTGCTCGCCAACCGCGCGCGCCGGATCCAACCCGAAAAATTGGCAGGCGGCCTGGTTGACGAAGCCGATGATCCCTTGCGAATCCAGAATGATGACGCCCTCACGGAGGGCCTCAAAAACTTTTTCCAGAAAGCCCTTTTCGCGAATCAGGCGGGTGACGATTTGCTGCACCTCTCCCGGC
>JBILFE010000463.1:0-3815 GCA_044351705.1 Luteolibacter sp.
GATGCCTGCATCCATCACGCCGCTGTCCGCGACCATTCCAACCAAACCATAACGCGCCTTCTCAAAAATCTCCCGCACGGTGGCATCCTCAGTTCGAACCATCGACGTGGCGGTCCAGGCCTCCCGTGTCTTTTCAAGCAGTTCGGAAACATTGAGAACTGCTAGGACTCCTGCGTCAGTGGGAACGGTTGAAAGCGGCAAACCCATCCCGGGCGGCTCGGGAGGAATCTGCGCCAGCAGCACTGTGTCAACTGACATTGCCTTGCCGGTTGCCATGTTCAGTGGACCGATCTCGATCGCGTTGCTGGCAACAACCACCCGTGCCGGAGCATCGGACGCCAGGCCCAGCGCCATGCGGCATTTGTCGTTCTCCCGCACGAACCAACCATTCGTCACCCCACAATTTCCGGGCGGCAACGCCAGGCGCAAACTGATTTCCTCCGGCCCACCGAGATTCAGCGAGGCCAGTTGAATACGGTGAAGAAAAAGCCCCTGCCCTGCCAGGGCAAGCAGATGCTCCGTGACGCGCACTCCGCCAGCCCACCACACCGCCTCAACTGCAGGAATTCCATCCACAGTCGTCCATCGGGTTTCTGTCTGATGTCCCACGGCGGTAAAAGGGAACCCGCCAAGGACCACTTCCGTGGCGCTGGCCGAGAGTCCTTGTCCCTCCATGAAATTGAATGCCTTCTGCTTCCGGGACGACTGGCGGTTGTCGTCGGAGTCAAACAGCAAGTAGCTGACAGCAGGACCAAGATCCACCTTGTCCGCCTGCACAATCAGCTTGGCGCGGTCACTGCGCAGGACGAAATACTCACGCCCGTAAAGGAATGAACGCGCTTGGAGCGCAACCAGGCCGGAATCCGCCGCGGGAGCAGGAGTCGGAAATACGCAGATCAACACGGATGCGGTTGCCGTAATGATCCATGCCCATTGCTTTTTCATGGCTCCTCTTTTCGCATTGCAACGTAGATCATTCATGATTCACCAGACTTTCAGCCTAAGCTTTCCATCGCCGGGATTTTCGAACGGCCCGGGTGTCGGGTTGGCAGCGTTGCGGGGCTTTAATCAACATGTCTTTCACGGGTTTGTCCTTTCCTGTTAGGTGTTGGGCTTGCTCACGGCGTGATGGCAACCCGCGTGGCGGTCAAGATATCGGCGGAAAGCCAGACGACCAGCGAGTTGTCCTTCAGGCCGAATTCGACGGCCTGGCGGATTTCCGCGGGATTGGGCGTGCCGCCACTGACGGCGACTTTGGCGGCGGCTCCCTGCCAGCGGTGAATGACGAAAGCCGGATTGTGCAAAGGCGTTTCCGGGGTGGCGGCTATGTCGAACTCGACGCCGCGGGTTGGGTCCGCATCGCGCAGGGTGAAGACATACGCCCGTTGCGTGCGGTCGTAACCATCAAAGGTGGCGCCTTGTGTCTTGAGGGTGACGGGGGCCGGACGCAGCCATGACTTGGCGACTGCGAGCAAGCGCTCCGGCGGTTGGTCACCCAGGCCGTGGAGCATGACCCTGGTTTGGGAATGGTCGGTGGTGGCGACGGGTTGCCAGCCTTTCCAGAATGTTAGAGAGGTGCATGACGGCTTGGAATTGTTCTTGGCTTCGCGGCTCCACGACTTGTCCTGGGACACCGGCCAGTGGTTCCACCAGCGGAACATCGAATGGCGGGCATGGTTGTCGAAAAGTTGGACTTTGAGACCGGCGTCGGGAGCAATGACCAGAAATGGCTTGAGCTTGGACTTGAGGTTGACGACTTGCAGGCAGGGCTGGTCGGGCAGGTCATCCAAGGTGGTTTTCTTGGATGTCTCCGGCCAGTCATAGTGCTTGATGGCCCCTTGCAGGTTGCCGATGGAAACGGCGGCGGTCTCGATGTTGTCTTCCGGACTCCGGCCGGGTTGGTGGACGACGATGCTTTCCTGCCAATCGGCAAATGCCTTGATCTCGGTCGAGTAGAGCGTCGCCTCACGGGTGGCCACCGCGTCGGGGTAAAGGAAGTAATATTCATCGACCCAATCGTACCAACCGGTTGTGGGATCGACGAAGGGATGGCGGTATTCGACATCCACCGGGGCATACCGCCAGTGGATGATCTTGCGGGCGTCGTTGTCCTGGATGATGCGCACCTGCGAGTAGCGGCACTGCTTGTCGCTCATCGGCTCGACGCAGCCGCGTGTCCCATCGAGCCCCACCGAACTGCGCTCGACGAATTGGTTGTTATACCAAATCCCGTTCTCGGTCACCCAATGCGGAATGTAGTTGGCACCGTGCCAGAACACGAAGGCGGCTTCACTGTTAGGGAAACGCACGACGACGTCGGTATAGGGGCCGACGCGCCACGGTTTCTCCCATTCGACCGTGTAGTTCAGGCGGGTGGAGTATGCGCGAAAGCCGTTGTGGTTCTGCGGGATGGCGGGCAGTGAGGGCAGGGCGCCCGGGGGGGCGGCGGGATTGACCTGGGCCACGGCGGGGTCTGCCGCCCATGTCCAGGAACCAGGCACTAACATGGCGATGGTGAGTAGGGATTTCATGGCTGCAATCTGTGATCAGTGGTTCAATCTTATGATAACCCAAGTAATGGCTCTCAGGGTGCCTGTGGAATCTTCGATTGACCGCTCACTCGGCGCTGGGCGGCGCCGCGCCTTCGCCAACCAACTCGAGCGTCGTGCCAACTTCGGTTTTTAGTACCACCCGCTCGCCTTTGAGCGTTTCGCTTTTCTTGCCATCGCGATAGACATCGATTCCCTTGCCCGGCCATGGGTTCACCAGCGTGCAGGGGCGGTCTTTTTCGCTGTGGATCTTGACGGCCTGCACAGCGCCGCCCTTGAGCGCGCCGGAGACCAGGAAGGCGTCCCAAGTGCGGATATTGAGGAAGCGCGCGTCCTTGTTTTTCGGCCACACGGGGAACACCCGCAGGACGTGCCCGTGGCCCGTGCAGAGCATCTCGTTGATGGCGTTGGGCACGATGCTGCAGTTCTCGACGCCATGGACGTTGCCTTTGGTGAAACCGTTGGTATCTCCCACCGTCACAACCATGTGGGTCAATTCCTTGAGGATGATTTCCGGGTCGTATCCGACGCGGATGGCAGCGGCATAGATGCTGCTCATGCCGTTGCCGTCGATCCACCGGTTCATCACCCGGATGGTGTTGCGCGCAATCTCCAGCAGCTTAGGGTCGCTGTCCGGTCCGATCGCTCCTGCCGGATAGATATGTTGGATGCCCACGGTATTGCCCTCGACCCACTCCGTGCCCTTCTCGGTGTAACGAAACACGGTCGCTCCGTTCTTTTCCTGGGTGGGAAACGCGCTCAGATGCTTCAGGATATGTTGCCACTTCTCGTGACGGGCCGCATCCACACCCAGCGCGTTGCTCAGTTCCGTCGCCAGTTCAAAGGTGGTGCGCACCAAGCCCAGTGACACGATCGGATTGAAATCCGTCGGCGCATGATCTTCCTGGATGGCGTCGTCATAAATCACATAGCGGCCATTTTCGAATTTCAGGTAGTCCTCCCAGAAGTTGGCGACATCGAGCACAAACGGATAGACCTTTTTGGCATAGCCGGCGTCGTAGGTGTGATACCAGCGCATGGCCATATTCGCCAGACAGTAGGCGGCGTTGCTCTTCTGCCCGAGAAAGGTGTTGGGCTTGCAGGACTGGACCCCCTTGGCACCGATGCCCACGACATAATACACGCCGCGGGTCTTGAGCAACTCCTTGGCGGCGGCGCGGCCACGCTCGATGAAGGCAAGCACCGGCGCTTCGAAGGTGTCCGCCTGCTCGATGTGATTGCTGGAGTAAAGGCCGTAGAATTGCG
>JBILFE010000465.1:0-3807 GCA_044351705.1 Luteolibacter sp.
GGCCATGCCGGGCAAGTTCGCCATCAATGTGGCCAGCCGCCGTTCACTCTCCGCGAGTGTCTCCATCGCCTGTGTGCGCTCGGTGATATCCTCCATGGAGAGGCACACGTGCCGGCGTCCGTTGAGCAAGACGGTTTCGGCGCCGATCCGCATCCGGACCTTCCGTGGCTTTCCATTCCGCAGCAACTCCAACACCAGTTCGGCCCCATGCAAAGATCCGCCGCGTGCGATCAATGCTTCAACGCTGTTGCGCAAAGGACAAAACGGACATTGCACCGAGTAGCCACAGCCGCGCGGATCCTTCGCACTGTGTGCACAGCCCATGGCATTGCCAGGTCGGCGTTGCAGCACGTCGGATGCCACCCCCCCGGTCAGCACCAACGCCGCAGAGTTAAAGCGCACAATCCGGGTGGCTTCGTCGAGAATCAACATGGCGACCGGCGAGGACTCGAAAATCGCATCGAGGTTCCGCCGTTCCACCTGCAACGCCGCCTCCGCCGCTGTCGCCCCACTGTCTAACCGGGCCCGCTGCTGCTGCCAAACCAGACCCACACTGGCTGCGGCGCCGCAACCCAGCACGCTGGCCAGAACCACCACTTGCCAGACTTGCGTGTGCCACGGCCACCATCCCACGAGCCATCCCGTCAATATCACCAGACCGCACGCAGCCGTGACGCCCCCAGCCATAGCCGCACCCCAAACCGTCACTTTCGGGGGGAAATCATCATTAGAACCGTGCTTCATGAAAAATCCTTGCCTTGGATCATAGCCATCCATTCCGAAAATCCAAGCAATCTCTTCGCCTACCGCCGCAAAAGAATTCCTTGGCAATGCAGGGCGGATGGCTATGCTTGCCGCGCGGCTCGGCGCCCCCCGGAACTTGGCCAACTTTTTCAAGAAAGGATTATTTATGACGACCCCTAACGTTTCCTCAGAGATGGTGAACTTTGACAGCAAAATCCAAGGCCTGGACCCGGCTGCCGTGCACAAGGTCAAACTTGCCAGCGGCGCCATCATGCCGGTGGCCGCGTTTGGCACCTTCCATTCCGACTGGGCACAGGACTATATGAAGGATGCCACCGTCGAGGCGATCCGTGTCGGTTGGAGGCATATCGACACGGCCCGCGCCTACGAGAACGAAGAGGTGGTGGGCGAGGCAATCCGCGAGGCGATAGCCAAAGGCTACATTGCCTCGCGCGACGAGTTATTCATTACCGCCAAGTTGTGGAATGGCCACATGAGCAAAAAGGACGTCGAACCGGCGCTGGACCATACCCTGCGCGCGCTGGGGGTGGAAAAGGTCGACATCTACCTCAACCACTGGCCGTGGCCCAATGTGCATACCCCCGGCTGTGCCGGCGACCACCGCAACCCTGACGCCGTCCCCTACATTCACGAATGTTTCATGGAAACCTGGGGCGAAATCGTGCGCCTCAAACAAGCCGGCAAGATCGTGGACATCGGCACCTCCAACCACACCGCAGCGGATTTGAAGTTGCTGTTCCGCGACACTGACAGCTTTTCACGGCCGGTGGTCAATCAGATGGAAATGCACCCGCTGTTCCAACAGACCGAGCTGCGCCGCTACATGGAAAGCCTCGGCATCGTCTGCACCGGCTACATGTCCCTCGGCTCGCCTAACCGGCCAGGCCGCGACCGCTTCAAGGAACACCGCGCCGACATGGCCGACCCGCTCGTCCAGTCCATCGCCGCCCAAAACGGCATGTCCCCCGCCAAGGTCTGCCTCTCCTGGGCCTATCAGCGCGAAAACAAGTCCGGCGGCTATGTCGCCATGGCCACCCGCACCGACTGGATCGTGGACAACCTCAGCGCCGCCACGCAGGACTTCCTAACACCCGAGCAGATGCTGGCCATCTCCGGCGACGGCACCAACGAACACCCCGGGATTGACGCCAACAACCGGCTCATCTGGGGGCAGGTGTTTCTTTGGCCGGAAGCCTTGGGTGACTGGCGGGTGCTGTGGAATGACAGCCAGGTCTTTGAGACCATGGCCGGCTACGCCAAGTTCAAGAAATCCTTCCAAGACCACTATCAAGTCTGGCACGAAACCGCGGTGGCCGCACCCCATTAATCCCAACTCCCATGCAAGAAATCGGAATTGTTAACAGGGAATTGGCCAGGGTGCTGTCGCAACAAGGCCACGGCGATTTACTCATGGTGGTGGATGCCGGCTTTGCCATTCCCAAGGGCGCTGATGTGGTCGATATCTCCTTGAGCGAAAACTGCCCGATGGTCATCGACACCCTCAAAGAATTGAAAAAATTCTTCTCGGTGGAAAAATTGATTTTCGCCAACGACACCAAGTCCGTCAGTCCCAGCTTGTTCAACAACATCCGCAAATTGTTTGGCAAGAGTGTGCCTGTGGAAATGGTCAGCCATCCCCAAATCAAGGAAATGAGCGCCAAGGTCAAGGCGGTGATCCGCACCGGCGATTTCACCGCCTATGCCAATGTGATCCTGGTCTCCGGCGCCGGACCTCGCTGGTTTTGCGAAAAATGATTTTATTCTAACACTATAGCAGCTATGAAACAAGCAATCATGACCTCGCCCGGCATCATCGAATTCCACGATGTGGAGGCGCCGGGCAATTTAGCACCTAACGAAGTTTTGCTCAAAATCCAACGCATCGGCGTGTGCGGGTCGGACATCCATGTGTTCCATGGCGAGCACCCCGCCACGCCCTACCCGGTGGTGCAAGGGCATGAATATTCGGCGACCATCGCCGCCATCGGCGAGCACGTGACCACGGCCAAGGTCGGCCAACGCGCCACCGCCAGGCCGCAGTTGGTTTGCGGCAAGTGCGGCCCGTGCTTGCGCGGCCAGTACAATGCCTGCCAGCAACTCAAGGTGCAGGGGTTCCAGGCACCCGGGGTGGCACAGGAATATTTCGTGGTGCCCGCCGACCGCTTGGTGGTGTTCCCGGATTCCATGAGCTATGAACAGGGCGCCATGATCGAACCGGCCGCTGTCGGTGCCCACTCAACCGCTCGCGCCACCAGCCTCAAAGGCAAAAATGTGGTGGTTTCAGGCGCCGGCACCATCGGCAATCTGGTGGCTCAATTCGCCAAGCAACGCGGTGCCAACAGGGTACTCATCACCGATGTGATGGATTTCAAATTGCAAAAAGCCAGGGAATGCGGCATCGACCACACCTTGAATGTTCTAACAACCAAATTCAAGGAAGGCGCCCAGGCGGTTTTCGGCAGCGAGGGATTCCAAGTCGGCTTTGAAGCCGCCGGCGTCCAAGCCTCGCTTGACACCTTGATTGGCAACGTGGAAAAAGGTGGCGAGGTGGTCATCCTCGGCGTGTACGCCAAAAATCCCACCATCAACATGTATTTCGTTGGCGAACACGAGTTGAACGTTTTCGGCTCCATGATGTACCGGCATGAAGACTACGTCGAAGCCGCAGACCTGATTGCCAAAGGCAAAATCATCCTCGACCCGCTCGTCTCCAAGCACTTCCCCTTCGACCAATACCCCGACGCCTATCAATTCATCGGCGACCACGCCGACTCGGTCATGAAGGTGATGATCGACCTGTAACGACCGCCTGACCTTGTCGCGGCGGTCTGTCTCACCTTGTCGCGGCGGTCTGTCTCACCTTGTCGCGGCGGTCTGTCTCGCCTTGTAGCGGCGGTCTGTGACCGTCGCTGGTTTCAGAACTCAGCATTCGACCTGACAATGGCCACGGGGGCGAGCAAGTTCAATTCCCTGATATTGGGGTAAATCGCGGCAAAGAAACCACTGAGGAACTGAGTACCACTGAGAACACTGATCATTAAT
>JBILFE010000466.1:0-3797 GCA_044351705.1 Luteolibacter sp.
GAGGCGGCGCTCGGGCAACTGGGGCTGGCACCGGACTGTGAGACCGCCGCCGGGGAAGTGTCCTTGCCGTTCATTCACCGCCGCATGAGTGGTGCCGATGTTTACTTCGTCTCTAACCAGGAAACCCGGCCCCGCAGCGTGGTGTGCACTTTCCGGGTTGGCGGGCGGCAGCCGGAGTTATGGGATGCGGAGACGGGTGCCATCGCGGATGCGGCGTGTTGGTCCAGTGCAAACGGGCGCACTCGTGTGACCCTCGACCTTGAGCAATCCGGTTCGGTCTTCGTGGTGTTCCGCCGTCCGGTGAGCGCAAGCGCATCCCTGGTGAAATCCTTCACCGCGCCACCGGCCCGCGCGCCGTTTCACACTCCCGTGTTGGAGATTCTTTCAGCGAGTTATGGCTCGCTGCAATGCGGCCCGGGACTGGCAGACGTCACCGAACCGTTGCAGCGCTTGATCCGCGACGGCCGCCTGGAAACCATCGATTACCGCGACTTTGCAGGGGATCCGGCACCTAACATGGCGAAGACCATGCGGGTGGATTATACGGTCGGGGATCTGGCTCATACGGTGACGGTGACGGAGCACCAGATCCTGCAACTGCCGCAAGCGGCCGATGGTCCCGGCGAGCTGCGCATCGTGCGCGGCATTTATGGCGGAGTTATACCCGACAAGGTTGAGAATCCGCCGCTCGCCCTGCTGGATATCACCGCCCGCATCGCGAGCAAGGTTCAGGCCGGAGCCATCGCGGTGCGCATCGACACGGAACTGGCCGGAGCGGATCCCGCGCCCCAGCGGCCCAAAAAACTCTGGCTGCAATATGCCATTGATGGCGTGCCGGGCAATGCTGTGTTAGATGATGGCAGCGAACTGCGTCTCCCCGATAACCCGGTGAGCTACCTGCCCCCCGCGCCGTCGCTGGTAGCCACCACGACCGGCACCGTGTTGCGTGCTTGGGACGCGGGGCGTTATGTGATCACACCCAACGCGGGCGGCGGGGAGATCGTCCGGGCAGTCGAGCTGCCGGAACCGCTGGCGCTCGCCGGCCCGTGGAATGTCTCGTTCCAAGCCGGCCGCGGCGCTCCGGCGCAGGCGGTCTTCGCCGAGTTGGTCTCATGGGCCGATCATCCGGAGGCCGGGATCAGGTATTTTTCCGGCACCGCCACCTATCGCCGAACTCTCGACATCCCGGCAGACTTGTTAGGTACAGGCAAGGAATTGCATCTCGACCTGGGGCGGGTGCAGGTGATCGCCGAGGTGCGGCTTAACGGCCGCAAGCTGGGCATTCGGTGGAAGGCCCCGTTTCGCGTGGACCTCACACCCGCGGCGCGGGCGGGGGAAAATCTGTTGGAGATCGAGGTCACCAACCTGTGGCCCAACCGCCTGATCGGCGATGAACAACTGCCTGAGGACATCGAGTGGGCCGGCTTGCCACTCAAACGCTGGCCGGACTGGCTGCTCAACGCCACGCCGCGCCCGGTGCCGCAGCGGGTGACCTTCACCACCTGGCATCACTGGCGCAAGGACTCGCGACTCCTGCCTTCGGGCTTGCTTGGCCCGGTGATGTTGCGGCCGCTGGCCATTCTGCCGGTCGCCGGTCATGAGTAACCATGAATCACCTAACATCCATTCCTGCCATGTATACTAGAACATACCCGCTGCTGGCCCTCGTCGGCGTGCTCTGCGCCGCCGTCACCGCCGTGCCGTGCCTGGCAGACATCAAAGGTGACTTCGTCAACCCGCCGCTCAAATTCAGGGCCAGGCCGCTGTGGTTTTGGAACAATACCGCAGTGACCTCCGCCGGGGTAGGGGAGCAGTTGTTAGGGTGCCGCGACCGCGCCGGATATGGCGGCCTGGCACCGTTGCCGTTCGGTCCCAAGTTCACCCCGAAATACCTCAGTGAGGAATATTTCAATCTCTATGGTGAGACCATCAACCAAGCCCGGAGACTGGGAATGTTCATCACGCTATACGACGAGTACGGTTTTCCCAGCGGCAGTGGCGGCGCCAACATGGGCGACGGCATCCCACGCTTCAAAGACAAGCATCCCGCTGCCACCCTGCGCCGCCTCGACAAACACGAGGACACCCTCAGCGGCCCCGTGGTCTATGCCAAGCCGCTTCCCGCCGGCACCCTCATGAGCCTCGTGGCCATGAACACCGCCACCCTGGAACGCGTGGACCTCACCGCCGCGGTCAGCAACGGCGCCATTTCCTGGAATGTTCCCGTAGGCACCTGGAAAATCATGACCTTTGTCTGCGTGTTGGACGGCGACCCGAATGTGGATTACCTCGAACCGGAGCATGTCACCAAGTTCATCGACATGGTCTATCAGCCATATTTTGATAGATTCGGCAAGGACTTTGGTGCCACCATCGGCGGTGCGTTTTACGACGAGCCCACCCTCTATCGGGCGCAAGGCCGGACCTGGACGGATCGCTTCAACGAGAAATTCCAGGCTGTTTATGGCTTCAGTCCGACGCCGTATTACCCGGCGCTGTGGTATGACATCGGCCCGGAGACCCAGGCTGCCAGGAATCATCTGTTCGGCTTCCGCTCCGAGTTGTATGCCGCCGGTTATGTGAAAACCATCCAGGATTGGTGCACCGCGCACGGCGGGGTGCCGCTCCTCGGACACCAGGACCAGGAGAATGTCAAGAATCCGGTCGGCATTTCCGGCGATCTGATGAAATCCTACCGCTATCAGGACGTCCCGGGGATTGACAAGATCGGTTGGAACAACGACCCCGAGGGTTACTATAAAATCGTTTCCTCGGTGGCCTACAACTGGGACAAGACCCAGGTCATGACCGAAACCTACGGTGCCATGGGCAATTTGAGCTGGGACGCTCTCTATCGTGTGGTGATGGAACAATATGCCAAGGGCATCAACAACATCATCCCGCATGGAGTCTGGTATAACCTGGACAAAATCAACTATTTGCCGGAACTCTCCGATCGCAATCCGCTCTATGCGGACGGGCTCACTGCTTATAACACCTATATCGGAAGACTTAATGTGTTGCTACAGGCTCCGGGCCGGCATGTGGCTGACATCGCCGTGCTCTATCCGATTTCCACCCTGCAGGCGGGGTACCATTTCGATGGGCCGCTCACGCCCTATATAGGCGGAGTGGACATCCCTGAGGCGGATTACATCCATCTGGGCGAACTGCTGTCCACCAAGGTGTGCCGTGATTTCACTTTCCTTCACCCCGAGACACTCGATGATCGGTGTGTGGTCGCCAACGACACCCTCAAGCTCAACAATAAAATCAACTATGAGGATTACAAGGTGGTGATCCTTCCGGGCCACAAGACCATCCGCTGGAGCAACCTGAAAAAGATCAAGGAGTTTTACGAGCAGGGCGGCAAGGTGATCGCCACCGGGCAATTGCCCGAAAAATCCGCTGAATTCGGCCACGATGCGGACGTGGTGGCAACCATCCATGCGATGTTCCCCAAGGTGGAGCACCAGATCCTTGCCACTGCCAACTCCGAATGGCGCGAGACTGGCGCTTATGAGCCTATGAAGGCGATCGACGGCTCAGTGGACACTCACTGGGCACCCTCCGAAGAAGACGCGAAGGAGTGGTGGCTGGAAGTGGATTTCGACACTGCGCGCACCTTCAATTCGACCCGCATCCGCGAGGAATCCAAGCGGGTGACTGCCTATCAAATTGAGTGCTGGAATGGCAGCGACTGGATCACTTGTGCATCGGGCACCTCGCTCGGTGAAGACAAAGTGGACAAGTTCAAGCCCGTGACTGCCTCTCGGATCCGGCTGGCGATCAGAGGC
>JBILFE010000602.1:0-3044 GCA_044351705.1 Luteolibacter sp.
GCCAGGGTCAGCAGTTGGTTCGTCGTGGTGCTGCCGTTGGTGAAGGTATAAGCAGTGCCCCCACTGGCACTGCCAAGGACGACGTTCGCGTTGATTGTCTGGTTGGCGGTTACGAGAGCGTTGACGGCGATTGAACCGCCGGCGTCCAGGGTAAGCGTCTGGCTTCCCACGTCTCCCGTGCCGATCGTGTAAGCCGCCGCGCTAGCCGTGTCAAACGTGATGCCTTTGACGGTCACGCCGGTGCCGAGGTCCACGGTCGTGTTGCCATTGCCCGTGCCGTTGAATATGGCGGTTCGGCGCGTGACGGGAGGGCCTCCTGCGGGCGTCCAGTTGCCCGCAGTGGCCCACGCATCGGTGCCGCCGGTCCACGTGAGATCCTCGAGGGCCGATTCGATTTGGAATCCGCTGACTCCGTTGTCCTGATCGCTGAAGTTTCTCGAACAGATGTTGATTGCTCCTCCCGTGGCGACTACGCCGGAGAAGAGAACATAATCGCGACCTAAGACTGGGTTCGCAGTCGCCGTCGCATAGGTGACCGTCTGCTTGGTGGTGCCATTTCCACCCCGCGTGGTGCCACTATAGGCATAGATGTCACCAGTGAGTCCTGCTCTTGTAGATCCCCAACCATACAAGACGTAAACATCGTACCTGGACCCGGCGGTTAGGCCAGTGATGGTGTAATCCATGGGATTCAAATTTCCCGGGTAGCCATACTCGGCGTCGAACGCGGCGTGAAAACTCGTGGGTGTGTTGGTGTTATGAGTCTTTAGGCCGTCGGCGGTCCGGACGTCCTTACTATAGAGTGTCAAGCCCACGGTAGTTACGGTGTTTGTGGAATCGTTCAAGATCGATGGGGCACCAGTAATAGTGGCTACACCCCACCAACTCCATTGATTTGGATTGTTGCCTTGGTTCCAGTAGTCGCCCGCGGTGCCGATCACCGCTGCCCCGGTCGGCTTGTCGCCTGCGAAGTCCCAATTGATCAAGACCGCCTGGGCCGGGCCGGCGGTGAGCCATGTGACCAACAAGCCGGCGCCCAAGGCGATGCGGCGAGCTGTCACGCTTTTCTCCGGAATTGCGGGAGTGCGGGAAGTTTGCATGTTGATCTTGGCCTTCACATGGTCCTCTGCTTGGTTGATTGTTGTCTTCATAGGTTGTTGCTGCTTTGTCGGGTGTTTTTGGGGGCTGTGGCTCAGCAACATGCAACATCATGGCGCGGCGGCGAACCGGCAACACAAAAAACGGGTGACAAACGGGTGACAAACAATATGAAATTCTTTCTTTTTGGCAAAACGGTATATTGGTGATTTCCATATCCCTTGCTGCTCAGGTAGACTCCGGCAGTTCGGCGACGAACTGGAACGCACGTTCTACAACAATCTCGCAGCCGCGCAGCATCCGCAGGGTCACGATTGGTGCTAAGAACCCGCAACAATCATTCTCATCGTGCGCCGAGTTACAGGCGTTTGACGAGTGAAAGGAGACAAAGTGAAGACAAGCTGAATCAGTGTAATCAGTGTAATCAGTTCTTATCAGTGGTTTTCTTGGTCCGCTTCACCCCGTCCCCCCCGCGTTCTCACGAACGCGCCCACGAAGAAAAACCTCAGAATCACCCGTTTTCCAATAATTTTCGCGTTAGGTTGAGGCCAATGGGCGTGTGCCCACTCAGCGTGCCACCGCCTCTGCGGCGAGGGCCAGGGTCAGCCACGCGGCGTGGGGAATCCATTGTTCTTTCCAACGCCAACTCCACCCTCCGCGCTGACCGTAAGGCGGCGGCAGAAATGAGATGTCCTGTTCGTCCTGCATCCGGACAATGAAGTCCGCGCCATACAATGCCTCTTCGGTGAGCATGGGGATGAGCAACCGCAATGACCCGCCTTTCTGTTTGCGCAGCAATTCCGCACTTTGCAAAAAACACCACACCGCCATCGGCGACTCCTGCGTGCTGATGAAATTGCCTTCGTTGAGGGCCCCGATGTATTTCGACACATCCCCCGAGGCATCATACCACCCGCCATGCACGTCCACCCGCGGCCGCTTGGCATCCCCAAAGAACACAACATTGCGATCCGCCTTGTCGTAGATGCCGGAACACCGCCGAATGCGGAAATAATACAGCATGTCGGATAGACAGGCCTCGGACACCAAGCGCTCACCCAACGCGAACCATTCCGAACGCACGTCCTTGACCGCAATCCGATACTTGCCCGGTTTGACCAACCCTGAAAAATCCCCCTGCTGATAGAACCGGCCTTGCCACCCCGGGACCTGGCCGACCTTTTGCAGCGGCCCCTCGAACGCGACGCGTCCCTCGCCATCCAGCACCTGAAATTGTCCCAACCCCATCTCCGCGCCACTCTGCACCACGACGTTCTTGCTGCCTCGCGAGTCGTAGCCCAGATGATTGATGAGAATGTCAAAGGTTGCGGCGCTCAGGGATTGGCACAAGGCGCAGGCCAGCGCCAATATCTTTGTTAGATCAAGGGATCGGTTGGTTTGCATGGGAAGTGACGTGCCTCTGGCGCTTGGCGTAGAACGCCGACATTCTTTCTAAAAGCCTGACTCATTCTCAAGGACCAGAACCAGGCGCGGCGCGGGTGTGGAAAATTAAGGAACTTGGCCTGTAAAGCGGGTTCTCGCCGAGCTGGGGCTCGGCATTCCCGGGGCCATGTTCCTCGGGAGGACTCGGGTCTTGCGGGGACTCAGGCGGATTGAGCTGACTGGTTTGATGGAAACGGGCGACGGCATCGCGACGGGTGTGGACGTGGAGTTTTTCGTAGATGCGGCGCACCAGCGTATGGACGGTGTTAAAACTGACGTTCAAGCCGGCGGCGATTTCCTTGTAGACCTGGCCGCGGGCAAGCAAGCGCAGGACGTCGAGTTCCCGCTCGCTGAGCCGCTCCATGGCGGGTGCCTGAGGCTGTTCGGTCCGGAACTTTTCGACGATGAGGCGTGCGATGTTGCGGCTCATGGGCGAACCGCCGGCGGCGACCTCGCGGATGGCCTGCAAGATTTCGGTGTGAGACGAGCGTTTCAAGAGATAG
>JBILFE010000467.1:0-3793 GCA_044351705.1 Luteolibacter sp.
TTTGCCGGACCGGTGGTGCTGCTGTTCCAGGTGCTCGATGCCAAGGACCGATCCAAGGTCATTGCCCGGCGCAGCAAGACCGTGGATGTGACAGCCAAGACCGGTGCCGAGGTCACCTTTGAGGCCGTCAGCGTCCCAGCCACCTTGGAAATCGCGCTTGAACTCAGCGCCAGCGCCGGTCCGCACCAAGATGCCCTGACCCTCAACATTCCCGTCAAGCCATGGGGGCTGCCCTACACCGCCCATACCGGCGGCACCGCCGTTGCCGACACCGCCGCGGTGCTCGGTTTGCCTGCCACGCGGCCGTATTCCTCGCTGTGGATGAGCGTGGCGGTGGGACCCGAAGTGCGCACGGCCGTGTTGGATATGGCATTGCGCCGCGGCGGTACAGGAGCCTGCACTGACATGGCCCGGTTGTTGCCACCCGCGTGGGGAGACACCCCGGCCAACGACTTGCTCGCCGCCGCCACAGCCCTGCGCTACGCCCGCGCCGGCAAGGCGGATGAAAGTTACACCCGCGTCCTCGCCGCGCGCGCCCGCACCCGCATCGCCGCGTTGGTCGCGGGTCAGGCCAAGGACGGCACCTGGACCTGCCAGTCGTTAGGGTCGCTGACCACCGCCCGCGTGTTCTGGGCGCTCATTGAGGCGCGCACCAGCGGCATCGCCGTGGATAAGGACTGCATCGAGACGGCCGCCGCCGCGTTGCTCAAGCAATTCGAAGCCTGCGACGCCACCGACAACGACAGCAAAGCGGTGATTCTCCACGCCCTCTCGACCGATAAGCGCGCGGATTTTGCCAATTGCAACCGCCTCTATCGCGAGCGCAATGGCCTGGGCAACTCCAGCCTCGCCCATCTGGCCCGCGCTTTCTTCAATCTCGAGCGCCGCGAAATCGCCACGGAACTCGCTACTTTGCTAGATAGCAGAGCGGCGCCGGATTCCGGCAAGCCGGCGGTGTGGGAAAGCGGCTGCAAGACGATGTGGCACAACGACGGCGATGAAACCACCGCCATGGTACTCTTAGCCATGGCCGAAACCCTGCCTGCGGCGAAAACCACCGCCGCCGCCGCGCAAGCGCTGCTCCATGCTCACGGTTGTTTCGGCTTCCCCACCCCCCGCGCCCAGGGGCCGGCCATCGCCGCGCTTGCCAACTGGTTCGGCCAAGGCCTCCAACAAGCCAGTGACGTGGAGATTGCCGTGGCGGTCAACGGCGAGGAAATCGGCACACTCAAAAGCGTTGCCAACCCCGGCCAAACGCTGCTGGCGGTGCCCACGCATTTGATCAAGGCCGACAAAAACCTCGTCGAGTTCAAAATGAAGGGCCGCGGCCGCTACGCCTATGCCGCCACCTTATGCGGGTTCTCGCCGGAGGTGGCGGCAACTCCGGAGAGTGTCGTTCCGGTCATGGAGAAGGTGCAGCACCTGCACGCCCCGCTCGAATACCGCGGCAAACCGATCGGATCTAACAGCACGTCCGCCGTCACCAAACTTGAAAACGGCCAGCGCCTCCACGTCGTGGTCAGCTCCAATCGCGCCTGGAATCTGGACGGACGCCGCTATGCCCTTGAAATCGCCTTGCCGCCCGGTACCCGCCTCGACGCCAGCAGCATTGCCACGGACACCTCGCAGGTGGCTGCCAGGGAAGTGACTGATTCCACGCTCACGCTGTTCTTCAACAGTTGGTGGCATCGGGTGAGCTTCGATCTAACCGGCTATGTGCCGGGCACCTTCCGCATGCTGCCCCCGGTGATCCGCGAACTCGGCAACCCCGCCTTCATCAGCATCGGCCCGGTGACCCACCTCAGCGTGCTGGCCGCCGGCGCAAAATCGCCCGATCCCTATCAGATGAACGACAGCGAGCACTACGCGCTGGGCAAATGCCACTTCGATGACGGCGATCTGGCCACCGCCCTCAAGCATCTGGCCATCGTCCGCACCAACAACCCGAAATACAACGAGAGCGAACTGGCCCGCATGTTGTTGTGGATCCACACCAGCGAGCCGTTCTATGATGCCCGCAGCATCGTCGACTTGTTCGAGGTGTTGCGCGAGCGCTACCCGCAGTTGGAAATTCCCTATGACAAAATCCGGGTGGTCGGCAAGGCCTACACTGACATCGGCGAGTTCGAGCGCTCGTGGCTGGTGTATCGCGCCGCCATCGCCGCCAGCTTCAACAATGACTCCGCCATCAGCGCCGTGCTCGAGGACGCCGGCCGTTTCCTTGGCTCCATCGACTTCCAGGAGCGCATCTGGCGTGACTATCCGGACACCGCCGACGTGCTCGCCAGTTATTTCGCGCTCTCGCAGTTGCTCTATCAAAAGGCACCCAAGGCGCACGAGCTGCCCAAGGAAGACAAGGTCCAACCCGACAAAATCGCCATGCTCAAACGCACCGCCGACCTGCTGGTGTCGTTCCTGGCAATGTACCCCAACGACCCGCTGGCCGATGACGCCGGCTTCAGCCTGACCAATTGCCTGCTGACCTTGAAGCATTACCCGCTGGTGGTTTCGTTAGGCAATGAGTTCGCCAAAAAATACCCGGACAGCCCGCTGACCGCCGGCTTCCAATACATGACCGCGCTGGGCTGGTTCTGGCAAAACCAATACGCCGAGGCCCTGGCCGCGGCCAAGGTGGTGGCCGATGGCGACAGCAAGGACCGGGATTTGGCCCGCTATATCCTGGGCCAGATCTATCATGCGGAAAGCAAACCCAAGGACGCCATCGAGTGGTATGCCAAGGTGCGCAAAATCTATCCGGACGCCGCCGAGGCCATCGCCTACTTCGAGAAGAAAAGCATCGCGCTGGATGAAGTCACCGTGGTCAAGCCCGGCGAACCGGTCGATCTCACCCTCAAGTACCGCAACATCAAGGAGGTCTCGCTGCAGGTCTATCGGGTGGATCTGATGAAGCTCTATCTCCAACAGAAAAGCCTGAGTGCCATCACCCGTGTGCAACTCGCAGGCATCGGCCCGGAACTCGAACAGACCACCGTCCTCGGCGACGGCAATGACTACGTGGAAAAACAACGCAAGATCTCACTCAAATGGAAGGATGAGGCCGCCTATCTCATCATCTGCCGTGGCGATGATCTGTTCACCTCCGGCATGGTGCTCATCACCCCGCTCAAGATCGAAGTCCAGGAAGACAGCAGCAGCGGTCGCGTCCGGGCCAATGTGCTCGACACCGTCAATGGCGGTTACCGCCCGGAAGTCCACGTCAAGGCCATCGGCAGCGCCGACACCGAGTTCCGCAGCGGCGAGACCGACCTGCGCGGCTTGTTCATCGCCGACAACATCCATGGCAAGGCCACCGTCATCGCCCGCGAGGGCGAGTCGCGCTACGCGTTTTTCCGCGGCGATACCTGGCTCGGCGCGCCGCCGAATGCCCCCGCCGCCTCGCCCAAACCGCCGGTGCCCCAAGGCCAGCAACTCGACTATCAAAACAACCTCGATATCCAGAACAACAAGATCCAGGAAGACAACAACGGCAGGTTCAATCAACAACGCCGCCAAGCCCCTAACAAAGGCGTGCAAATGAAGCAGGCGTTCTGAGCATCGCATTGGTCTCGACTTGCCGGGCCTGCCAGTGTACCAGTTTCCCCGATGAAATCCCGTCCGCATGGCAAACCCGCGCCGCATGGCCGACCCGGCCCGCCGCAAGAGCTCATGGCCCGCGAGAACCGGCATGTCCAAAGTCTCGAAAAAAGCACACCCGCGCTCGACGAGGATGAATTGATCGCGCTGGTGACGGCGCAGGCGGTGCCGTTTGTGCTGGTCCTCGATTGCGTGCAAG
>JBILFE010000468.1:0-3792 GCA_044351705.1 Luteolibacter sp.
GACGTGATTCACGGCGCGTCCGCGCTCAGCAGCCCGATCGCCAAGATGATCCTGGAGGGCTTCTCCCGTTATGGTCCGGTCGAGCACGTCGAGCCCCTCACCTCCCGCGAGGAGGATGTGCTGCGCTATCTGGTCAAGGGCCTGATCAAAAAGGAAATCGCCGAAAAGCTCTCCATCTCCCAGCACACGGTGGACATGCACCTGCGCTCGGTCTATCGGAAACTGCACGTCCGTTCCCAGACCGAGGCGGTTTCCAAGGCGCTCCGCCAGGGCATCGTCTAACACTCTCAGCGATTGGAGTTCGCTAACAAAAATCCCCGATCCGTTCTGCGGATCGGGGATTTTTCATGAAAACGATGTCAGACGATGGAATCAGTCTTCCTTCTCCTTGCCTTCGTCGCCCGCGTCCACCGAGATGGTGATCGTGGTGATGACTTGCGGATGGAGCTTGATGGTGACTTCGGTCTTGCCGGATTTCTTCACCGGCTTGTCGAGTTCGATCGCATGGCGGTCGATGACGATGCCGGCGGCTTCGAGTTCCTTGTGAATGTCCATGTTGGTCACCGAACCAAACGCCTTGCCGCCCTGGCCGGTGGACAGGGTGAACTTCGGCTTGAGCTTGGCAATGCGGGTGGCGAGGTCCTGCGCGATGGCCAATTCCTCGGCCTCGCGGCGGGCACGGGACACCTTGAGGGCTTCCACATGACGCAAATTCGCCCGACTCGCTTCGTACGCCTTGCCCTGTGGAATAAGGAAATTGCGGGCATAGCCGGCGCGGACTTTAACGACATCGGCTTCCAGTCCGAGGCCTTCGATTTTTTCTTTGAGGATAACTTGTGCGTTGGCCATAGGGGTAAAGTAGATTGAGTGGGGGGGCGATTTAGGCACTCCAGCGCGCCCGGTCAAGAAGAATGCTGCCAGTTTTTCACACAAATTTTATTTTCGTCGCGGGCGGGGGGTCAAATGCGGGTTAGGCAAGCAGTGCCAACTAGCGCTGATTTTCGCTCAAAGGCCGCTTCAAATACTCCTCGTCACGGAGTTTGCGGAGGTATTCCATGTACCGCCGCTGGGTCTCCAGATCGGCATTATCGGCCGGACGCTGGCCGGGATTGAGCGGGGCCTTGTTGCCAGTTGCGCTGCTGCCATATTTTTTCCAAGGGCCGTAGGGCACTTGCGCGGCCTCGACAAACCGCCAATGCACCTTCTTGCCGGGTTCCAAAGTCAAATAATCCCTCACCGCCGGAGATATGTCGATGCCAGCCGCACCATTTTGAGTCGTCTGCGGTGGCTTGTTGCCAAAAACATACTCCCAATCATCAGTCACCCAGGGACCGCAATCCTCCCACTGGGCGTAACAACTGCTGCGGCCATTGTAGATTTGCACCCAGCGTCCTTTGCACACCGTCTCGCCCGGTTGCGGGCGCATGCGCAAAAACCACGGAATCACCCGCGACGCCTCCGGCTTGTGCTGATGGAGGCTGACCACATCGTTATACGGCAAGGCCACATAAAATGGATTGAGTTTGGGCACAAACGCCCGCGGGCGAAACTCCCCGGTGGTGAAATTGGCAATCCGATTGACCGGCTCCGGATCGTCATAGCCGCCAAAGTTGGCCATCCAATTCTGATCCCACGAGGATTTGGTGTTGGGCACCGGGTTGCGCTCCGTCGGCTGCTCACCAATCCAGAACATCGTCGTCGTCACGTGCAAACGCCATGGGTAAATCAAGCCCGGCGCGGCCATCGGAGCCACCGGGCGCACCGGCACCGTCGGGCGACTGCCCGTAGGCACCAACACCTGCGGCACCGCGCCTTGCGCCGCGCCGGAACTTTGCGCACTTCCAGGCCCCGCCGCCACAACCAGCAACAGCACAAGGAGAGCAAGGAGGATACGCTGTGGCATCAATGGTGGCATCTGAAACGGCACGGAATCAACTCGACCGGGCCAGCGACTATCGCAAGGTGCGCCCCCCCACGCAAGCAAAACGTGGCGCTTACCCGCCGCCAGGCGCAGCACCATCTGCATCCTGAAGGAAGGATTTGCGGCAAAGCTCGGTGTATTTGCCCTCACTGGCGAGGAGGTCGGCATGGGTCCCCTGCTCGATGACGCTGCCGTTTTCCAACACGTAGATGCGGTCGGCATTCTGAATCGTGGACAGGCGGTGGGCAATGACCAACGCCGTGCGGCTTTCCATCAAGCGGTCCAGCGCATCCTGGATTTGGCGTTCCGTTTCCGAATCCACCGAGGCGGTCGCCTCATCCAGCAACAAGATGGGCGCGTTTTTGAGCAGCGCCCTGGCGATGGACAGGCGTTGTTTTTCACCGCCGGAGAGCTTGACGCCGCGTTCACCGACATTGGTGTCGAGTTGCCGCGGCAATTTGCTAACAAACTCAGCGGCATGCGCCGCGGTCAGGGCGGCCCAGAGGTCGGCATCGGCGGCATCACGCTTGGCGAGAAGGAGGTTTTCGCGCACCGTGCCGTTAAAGAGAAACGGCTCTTGGGTCACGTAGGCAAGATGCTCGCGCAACGAGGATTTGGCGAGTTGCGCGATGTCTTGGCCGTCAATGGTGATAGTGCCTGAATCGGCTTCGTAAAAACGCGCCAATAATGACAGCACCGTGGTTTTGCCGGCACCCGTGGATCCCACCAGGGCGATGGTCTGGCCGGGTTGGGCGTCAAGCGTCACTCCGTGCAAGGTCGGTTGCTCCTGATAGGTGAAGTCGACATTCTCAAAGTGCACGGCACCGCGGATGCGCCCCGGCAAGGAAGCGCCATGGCGGGCGTTGGGCTCTTCTTCGGCGTCAAGAATCTGAAACACCCGGTCAGCCGCCGCTCGCCCGGACAAAACCATTTGATTGAGCGAATTGAGGCGGTCGATCGGCTCGTAAAACAACGACAAAAAAAGCAGGAAGCCGGCAAAATCCCCGATCTTCAAGTCCCCGTGCATGACCGCCTGCCCACCCCAGGCGAGCACCAACACGTACCCGCTCATGCGCAGAAATGACATGCCCGGCGAGTACACCGCCCACCACCGCATCATCCTCAAGCTGGTTTGACGCAACTCGTTGGAAAAGCGGTTGAATCGGGCGTGCTCGTCGACTTCCGCAGCGTACGCTTTGATCTGCCGAACCCCGGATATGTTGTCGTGCAGCAACGCATTGAGGTCGGAGGCGGCTTCCCGTTGGTTGCGATAGCGGTCACGGCCACAGGTGGAATAAATCCATGCCGAAACCGCCAGAAACGGCACCGGCAAGGTGGCCCAGGCCGCCACGCTTGGGTTCAGATAGAAAAGAAACCCACCGACACTGAGCACCTGCAACGCGGCCACCAACCCCTGCTCAATGCCATCGATGAGCACCCGTTCCATGTTGGTGACGTCTTCCACCACCCGGGTCATGATGTCGCCGGTGCGCCGCGTATCAAACCAGCGCAGCGGCAAGCGCTGGATTTTCTCATAAATATCGGAGCGGATATCGAAGATGACCTTCTGCTCGAAGGTGTTATTAATGAGAATTCGCAGCGAATTGAGCCCGTCCCTGACCAAAAACCCGAGCAAGGCAATCCCTATCCAACCCAAAAACTCGCTGTGCCGATGCGGATCGGGAATGATGTCATTGATGACGTAACGCGTCGCATTCGGAAACACGAAAATGGCCAGCGTCATGCCCACCGCACAGCCAAGTTGAGCCACCGCAAGCCCCGGGTAGTGGCGAAGGTAGGACAGAACTCGCAAGATCGACGGCATGAGTTACGCCTCAGTGATGCTCACTGGTGCTTGCTTTGTAAAGCTG
>JBILFE010000019.1:0-13074 GCA_044351705.1 Luteolibacter sp.
CGAAGTGCTCGCCTTGGGTTGGGATGAATATCTTGATGCCGGTGGCCTCATCGTCGTCGAGTGGGCGGATAAATTTCCGGCGCTGCTGCCGCATGACAGCATCTGGTGGCGCTTCACCGTGGAGGCGGATGCGACGCGCACGGTGCAGCGCATGGAGTGAGGCGGTGGACTTATAGGCCGACGCTGCGGCCGGCGCTTTGGACCACGCGCATGAGGGTGCCGCCAAGGCTATTGGCTAGGCTACAGGACGGAAGCAGGGTCGCACTGAGCAACAGCGCGATGCAGAGGGCGATTCGTTGCATGGGCGAATGATACGGGGTTGTCAAGGCGCGTCAAGGGGCGCTTCGTGGACGGTCGCAAAAGTTTCAGGGTGATCGGCTTAATCCGCACGCAGCTACGCAGCCATAGCAAGGGAAGCGGTTGTGACTGCCGCTGTCAACGTCAACAAGATAATGACTGTCATTATGTTTGATCTCCGTCAGCCAAATGCTCTGGCAAAAGTTTCCATTGCGCCGCGCGCCATCCGCGGGCACGCTTGGCCGCAACCGATGGAGACTGCATGCGATGCGTTGATCCGATTTCTGGCCACCGAGCGTGGGCTGTCGCCAGCCTATCAACAATCGGTGCGCCAGACACTGGATGCGTTGGCGGCTTGGCTCAAAACCCGCGCGCTTGTGTTGCGCGATGTGGGGACCGAGGAACTGGCCGACTTTCTCGCCCAGCGCAAGTGTGAGGGGCTCAACGCCGCATCGCTGCGCATCACCACCGTGCATCTGAAGGTTTTTTTCCGCTGGCTGGCAGCCCAGGGCCGCTTGGAAATGGACCCCGCGGAACCGCTCATCGCCCCGCGTCCGGACCTAACGCTGCCCGAAACCCTGCACGCCTCACAACTGCACGAATTGCTAGAATCGATCGATCCGGTACCAGCGCTGGGGCGGCGGGATCTGGCGATTTTGGAATTGTTCTATGCCTGCGGCTTGCGCTTGTCCGAGTTGTGCAAGGTGCGCTTGGAGATGATGGATTTTGACGAGGGATTCTTGCGCGTCACTGGCAAGGGCAACAAGACCCGCATCGTCCGCGTCGGAACCAGGGCGATGGAGGCACTCGCAGATTATTTGAAAAACGAACGTCCCGGGTTGGTCGCCAGACGCAGCTCATCCCAGATATTTCTCAGCGTGCGGGGCACCCCGCTGTCGCCCGACCGGGTGCGCCAGATCGTCAAGCAACGCGCGGCCCAGGCCGGCATCGAGCAGAACATATATCCCCATTTGTTGCGCCACTCGTTCGCCACACATTTGTTAGAGGGGGGGGCTGACCTGCGGGTGATTCAAGAATTGTTAGGTCATGCGGACATATCCACCACGCAGGTATACACCCATGTTGACGGCCAGCGGCTCAAGGCGGTCCACAAGCAATTCCATCCGCGCGGGTAAGCGCTGGACTCAGTATACGACGTCGTATTCGCACCCTCAGGGAATTGAATTTGCTCGAGCCCATGGCCATTTTGAGGTCGAACGCTGGGTTCTAAGCGCTGAGGTCGGCGGGGCGTCACTCGCGCGGGGCGGGGAACTCGGCTTGAAGCTGGCGGCGGTATTTTTCGGCCCCAGCGGTGTCATGTTGGGTTTCGAGAATGGCAATGAGCTTGTTAAGGGCCAACGGTTTGAGGTCTTTGTCGTCATGGAATTCGACGACGATGGTGTATTCGGCGGCGGCACCGGCGAGGTTGTTATCGAGCAGTTTGAGATCGCCGGAAAGGATGCGCAGGCCGGCATTGGTGCGGCCTTGCGGGTTCATGGCGAGGGCTTCATCGGTGGCGAGGCGGGCTTCGGCAGGGCGTTTGAGCGCCAGCAGGGCGCGTCCGCGATCCAGCAGACCATCGGCCTTCCAGCCGGGGTTATCCTCGACATTGAGGACATGCGTGGTGGCCTCGAGTGCGGCTTCGGCCGCTCCGGTTTCGAGGCGGGCTTTGGCCAGGTAGCGCCAGACTTCTTTGGGTGTTTCGCGGGGTTCCTGCGGGTTGGCGACGAGATTGAGAAAGCGTGCCGCGGCGGCGAAGTTATCGGCGTTATAGGCCTGCATGCCGGCCCACTGCACGATTTGCTCGGGCACGTCGGCGTCGTATTTGGCGTCGATGGCGCGGTCGATTTCGGCGTTGAGTTTGAGTGAATTCTGAGCCGCGAAATATCCCAGGGTCAGGAGCAAGCCGGCGTGTTTGGCGTAAGTTTCCGGGCGCAGCTCGCGGGCTTTTTCCAGATAGGGCACGGCGTCCTTGGCGGCGTTTGTTTTTGTTAGGCCCTGGCCGATCCAGTAATTGGCTTCGGCCTGGAGTTTGGGGTTGAGGTCTTTGACGTTTTCGAGCAGGCCGCGGTAGCGGGTGATCATATCCGGGAGGTTGGCCTCGGTGCGGCGCAAGCGGGCGGATTCGAGCCAGGCGAAGGAGGTGAGTTCCGCGGGAGTGCCGGCGCTGGTGAGGCGGTCATAGTCCAGAATGGCCTTGGCGGGTTCGGCGTTGGCGGCATAGGCGCTGGCCCGTTGGGCAATGGCCGAGGGCAGGCGTGAGTCTTTGGGATACTTGCTGATAAACTCGCTGAGTGAGCGGATCGCGCCCTGCGCGTCACCCGCCTCCGCCAGACACCAGCCGCGTTGGTAATACAGCCCGGGCCGGTTCTTGTCGCTGATGCGGCTGGCTTGGATTTCACTGTAGACCTTCGCGGCGGCGGTCAGATCCTTGTTAGAAAAGAGTGTTTCAGCCTTCATCAGCAGGGCGGTGTGGATGCGCGGGTCATCGGGCCTGGATTTGCGGTAGATCTGCAGGAAGCCATCCACTTGATCCGGCAGGTGGCGGCCTTCGATCTGGAAAAAGCACAGCAGGCGGTAATAAGATGCTTGGAATGCCATGTCGTGCTGCGGGTCAACGAGGCGTTCGACTTCACGGAAGTGAGCGAGGGCATCCTGCGGTTTTTTCAGGCGCAGCTCGGAGCGGGCGACGAGCATGAGGCGGGCCGCTTCTTTGGCGCCGTCCGCCTTGAGGCTGGTGCTGCGGAAGAGGTCGATGACCTTGGTGTATTCCTGTTTGGTGAAGTGGTTGACCATCAGGGAGGTTTGCGCATCGAGGCGAAACGCTTCCATTCCCGGGGTGCTCATGATGGTGTTGAGGTATTTCTCGGCGAGTTCGGTCTGGTCGAGTTTGGTGGCGGTCATCGCGGCGTGCAAGGCCGCTTCGCCGCGGATTTTGACCTGGCAGGGCGAGGCCAGCAGTTGTTGATAGATGGCGAGGGCGTCGGGCAGTTTGCCGGTTTTGGCGGTGATGTGGCCGAGGGCGAGTTTGGATTGGGGGGCGAACAAGACACCGGCGGGGTCATCAATGACCTTGAGAAAGGCGGTGGCGGCTTCGCGGTCCCGGCCAAGCATGCGGTAGCTCGATCCGGCAAAATAAAGACCGCGCGGGCGGTCTTCGGGTTTGGCGGCGTTTTGGGCAAAGCGCTCGAACAGGGGTGCCGCCAGGTTGTATTCGGCTTTATTGTAGTGATCGGCGGCGAGGGTGTATGCCGCGGCGGCCACCCACTTGCCCTTGCCATAGCGATTGAGCAGGGTGTGGAAGCAGCGCATGCCTTCATCGACCTGGCCGCCTTGGTAGTAGCTGTTGCCGAGATACCACCACGCCATTTCCGAATTCGGGTGGGTCGGGAATTCATTCAGATAGAGGCTGAAAATAACCGCGGAGCGCTCGAAGCTGGCTTTGCGGTTGTCAGCGTCGGTGCTGGATTGTGCGGCATCGTAGAGGTTTTTGCCGCGGGTGAAAAGATCGTTGGCCGAATCCGTGCGCAGGGCCGGATCCACTGCTGGTGCCACGGGGGCCTGCGCGCCCAATGGGCAGCAGGCGAAAAAGAAGAGTGCCAGGATGCGTTTCACAGTTGCGGGGAATAGCGCCGGAGGCGGCAGTTGGCCAGGGTTAGTTGCTTGGCTCGGGGCGTTGGGTGGCGAAGGAAATGTTCCAAATGCCGGCTTTCTGGCAGGTGTCAATCACTTCCACGATCCGCTGGTAACTCACGCTGCCATCGCCGCGGATCCGCACCGGTTGGTTTTTGAATTGTTTGGCCACGGCGGTGAGTTTTTCGCGCAGTTGGGTCAGATTGACGTTGCTGCCCTCGACCTTGATTGAGCCATCGCTGAGGATGTTGATGATGATTTCGCCGCGCGAGCGGTTTTTTTGCACGCCCTCCTCGGCGCTCGGCACCGATACCGAGAGTTCGGTTTCGGACCGGGTGTATTGCCAGGTCACAATGAAAAATATGAGCAGCAGAAACACGATGTCGATCATCGGCGCCAACTGCATGGTGGCGGGTTCCGGCTGGCGATTGGAAAATTTCATGGCACACGCGGGGAGTTAGATGCCATGCCGATCCGGGCGTTCGGCGCCGAGTGGCGCTGGCATGGCGTAGTCCTCGCGGTTGCGCTGGGACGGCGAATACGAGGACGGTGACTGGCGCTCGACTTGGGCGTGCAGCAAGGCCATGATATGGGTGGCGGCGGCTTCCAGTTCGGCAATGTATTTTTGCACCCTGCCGCGGAACATCGAGTAGAATGCGAGTGCCGGAATGCCGATCATCAGGCCGGCGGCGGTGGTGATGAGGGCCTCGGCAACGCCGGATGCCAAGCCCATTTGATGTACGCCGTGGCTGTCCCCACCCGAGATCAGCACAAAGGACTTGATCATCCCCAGCACCGTGCCTAGCAGACCGACCATGGGCGCAATCGAGCCGATGTCGGCCAGATAGGTGATCCGCGAGCTGAGCATGCCGGCTTGCCGCGAGCCCTCGGCCTCCGCCACCTCCCGCACATCCGCGAAGGAGGCAATCGGGTTTTTGGTGAAAAAATCCAACATTTTCTGGGTGATCCGGGCCATGCATTCGTTCTGGGTGTGGCTGTATGCGATCAAGCCGAGGTAATCGCGTTTGCGGATCATGGCCTCTGCGGCGTTCATGAAGCGGTCGCTGACGACGGCGTTGCGGCGGATGCTCAGCAGATAGATAAGGACCAGGACCACGCCGACCACTGACAGCAGGGCCAGCGGGTACATCATGATACCGCCGGCGGCGACGATCTTGAGAAAGTCCATCTGGGTGATGATGGTGTCAGTGGCTGCTGCGGGAGCTGCGGGAGCTGCGGGAGCTGCGGCAGACACGGAGAGCACGGAGACAAACATCCCCGCTGCGGTCAATAGGCGGCAATTCATGTGGTTCGGTGGCACCAACGTAGCGAACTGCCTGCCCAACGCAAGCCTTGGCTTGGGACGGAAAGCAAAAAGTGCCACGCCACCCCGGAATTTGCCCGGATCAAGCCGGCTCGTGAACTTTTTACCGGGATAATTGCGGTTTTGATTTGCAGCAGGCGGGCTATCATTAGGCTGCGTGTGTCCCGCTCATGAGTGCTGCCGACTTGAAAACCAAACTGCGCGAGGTGCCCCACCAACCGGGGGTTTACCTGATGAAGGACCGCGTCGGCTCCATCATCTATGTCGGCAAGGCGCGCGATTTGAAAAAACGCCTCGGCTCCTACTTCATGGCATCGCGCCAGACCCGGGCGGATCTGAAAACGCGGGCACTCATCGATTCCATCCATGATTTTGAGATTCATGTGGTGCGCAACGAGGAGGAGTCATTATTGCTGGAAGGCAAACTCATCAAGGATTACCGCCCGCGTTACAACGTCGCCATGCGTGACGATAAACGCTTTATGCTGGTCAAAATCCGGCTCGCTGACCCGTGGCCGCGCCTGGCGATGACGCGGGTGAAATCCGACGACGGCTCGCGCTATTTCGGCCCGTTTGCGCATTCCAGCGCCCTTCGCGAAACCCTTGCATGGCTCAACCGCAAGTTCGGCTTCCGGGTGTGTCGCCCGCTCACTCCCGGCGAGCGCGATTACCGCCACTGCAACGCCGATATCATCCGCAACTGCACCGCACCGTGCATCGGGCGCATCGAGCGCGACGCTTACCAGGCCAATGTGGAGGCCGCCTGCCGGATTCTGGAAGGCAAGGGCAAGCGCGAGTTGTTTGATGGCTTGCGCGCGGACATGGCCGCCGCCGCCGCGGGCCTCGACTTCGAGCGTGCCGCCACGCTGCGTGACATTCTGCAGAACCTCGAAAAAACCCTCAGCCCGACCCGCCAGTTCAGCCGTGGCCGCGGATTGCCCAGTACCGTTAGACCGACCGCGGATCTGGCGGAACTCGGCGATATCCTGCGCCTGCCCGCGCCGCCCAGGGTGATGGAATGCTTCGATATCTCCAATGTCTCATCCAACCACATCGTCGCCTCGATGGTGCGCTTCACCGATGGCCGGCCCGATACTCAAAACTACCGCCGCTATCGCATCCGCGGGGTCGCCGGCCAGGATGATTTCGCTTCCATGGCGGAGGTGATCCGCCGCCGCTATGCGCGTGTGCTCATGGAGAATGCCACGGCCTACCCTGACGCCGAAGTGAGCCAGGAAGAGGTGTTAGAGTCGCAGCGCCGACTGGCCCGCCAGGGCCGCGCCAAGATTGTGTTGCCGGATCTGGTCATCGTCGATGGCGGCAAGGGCCAGCTCGGCATGGCTGTTAGAGAGCTCGCCGCCCTAGGCCTGCACGATCTCCCGGTCATCGGTCTGGCCAAACAACACGAAGAGGTCTTCCTTCCCTTTCAAAGCCAGCCGCTCATCATCCCGCATGAGCGCGGGGCCCTCAAGCTGCTCCAGCGCATCCGCGACGAAGCCCACCGCTTCGCCAACGGCTATAACGAACTCCTCTATCGCCGCAAAATGAAGGAAAGCCTGCTCGACGAGTGCCCCGGCATGTCGCCCAGGCGCAAGCAGATGTTGCTGGAAAAATTCGGCAGCGTGGCCCGCCTCAGGCAGGCCGCGGTGGCGGACATCGCCGCCTTGCCTAACATTTCAGCCAAATCCGCCGCCGCGCTGCTCGCCTTTCTCCACCGCGACGACGCGTGAGCCAGCGCCGCCAGCCCCGGGACATCCTGGTGTCCGATCGGACACCAGAATCAGAACTCAGCATTCGACCTCACAATGGCCACGGGGGCGAGCAAGTTCCATTCCCTGATATTGGGGTAAATCGCGGCAAAGAAACCACTGAGGAACTGATTACCACTGAATGCACTGAGGACCACTGATGCCACTGAAATAATCATAAAATTCTTCTCAGTGGTATCAGTGGCAATCAGTGTTTCAGTGGTTTTTTTGGCACGATTTACCAGAACCCGGTGGGTTTTTATAACTACCCCCTTAACTTGACGCGCATGACCGGCGGGGCGGGCAAGGAGTGGCCGCACGTGGCCCCGCAGGCAGGGGAAACCGAGACACCCCGATGTCCCGGCTGGCGGGCAAGGAGTGGCTTGCCCGGGCCCGTAAAAGTTGCTAGAACTCGCAGTTGCCGGGGGTGCGGGCGAAGGGGATGACGTCGCGGATGTTGGTCATGCCGGTGACAAACATCAGCATGCGCTCAAAGCCCATGCCGAAGCCGGCATGCGGGACACTGCCGTATTTGCGCAGGTCCACGTACCAACTGTAAGCTTTCGCGTCGAGGTTATGCTTGGCGAAGTTGTCTAACAAGACATCGAGGCGTTCCTCGCGCTGGCTGCCGCCGACGATTTCGCCGATGCCCGGGACCAGCACGTCCATGGCGGTGACGGTTTGATTGTCGTCGTTGAGGCGCATGTAGAAGGGTTTGATTTCCTTGGGATAGTTGAAGACGGTGACGGGTTTTTTGAAATGTTGCTCGGTGAGCCAGCGTTCGTGTTCGCTTTGCAGGTTGAGGCCGTAAGCCACCGGATACTCGAAGGACTTGCCGCTGGCCATGAGCAAGTCCACCGCGGTGCGGTAGCTGATGCGTTCGAACGGCCGGCTCGCGACAAACTCGAGCCGCTCGCGCAAACCCTTGTCCACGAATTTCTCGAAGACCGCCAGGTCCCCCTCGTGGTTTTCCAACGCATACCCAACCAAATATTTGACCAGGGCTTCCGCCAGATCCATATCGCCGGCCAGATCGCAGAATGCCACTTCCGGTTCGATCATCCAGAACTCCGCGGCATGGCGGGAGGTGTTGGAGTTTTCCGCGCGGAAGGTGGGGCCGAAGGTGTAGATGTTAGACAGGGCGCAGGCGAAGGTTTCCCCCTCGAGCTGGCCGCTTACGGTTAGATAGGCGCGCTTGCCGAAGAAATCCTCGCTGGCGCGTGCGATTTTGTCATCGGCCAGGGTGGTCACGCGGAACATCTCGCCGGCACCCTCGCAATCGCTGGCGGTGATGATCGGGGTGTGGACATAGATGAAATCCCGCTCCTGGAAAAACTTGTGGACGGCGTAGGCGAGTCGGCTGCGCATGCGGAACACGGCGCCGTAGAGATTGGTGCGCGGGCGCAGGTGGGCGATGGTGCGCAGGAATTCCGTGCTGTGGCCTTTTTTTTGCAAGGGGTAATCTTCCGGCACCTCACCTAACAATTTCAGCGTGGTGGCGTGCAATTCCCAACGTTGTCCGGCGGCGGGGGAGGGGATGAGTTGGCCGCGGACTTCCACGGCGGCGCCGGTGTTCATGTGGGGGATTGCCGCATAGCCGGGAATGCCAGCATCGGCGATGATTTGGAGATTGCCGAGGCAAGTGCCGTCGTTGAGTTCTATGAAAGAAAAGGTCTTGGAATCCCGCCGGGTGCGGATCCAACCGGCGACGTGGAGTTCCTCGCAGGGATGCTCGCGGAGCAGGACATGCTTGATGAGTGAGCGCATGGAGGCGAGTAAACCCGTGTCGCGCCAGCTTGTCAAAGCCCGACGCTTCAGGGCGCAAACTCCACCCGCTCGTAGAGGTCGGCCAGCGGCAGAGCGGCGTCGATTTCAGGCAGGGGGATTGAGTGGTCGAGACCGTAGAGGTATTCAGTGGCAAAGCCACCTTCGGGCTGGCGCCGGTGAATCGTGACCGCAGGCAAATCCGCCTCGACACAAAGCAAAACTTGCAGGGATTTGATTGTCAGATAGGTGTCGCGTTTCTCGCCGAGGTCGATACGACGGGTTGAGTCGCTGAGGACTTCGATGACAACGACCGGTTGGTCTTGGAATTGATCGGAGGCTGGATTTGGATGGCAGACGACCATAGCGTCCGGGTAATAGAAGCGGAGGTGGTCAGGAAACTCGATGCGGACTTTGGTGTCGCTGTTAAAGGGCTGGCAGGGCTTGCCGCGAAGTTGGCCGTGGAGCAGGGCGAAGCTGTTGCCGGAAATCAGATTATGACGGTTGGTGGCTCCGGCCATGGCATGGACAGTGCCGCCAAGGTATTCGTGCTTTATCACACTGACTTCCTCGCCTGCAAGGTAGTCGGCGATGGTGATGAAATTCGGCTGTCTCAACGCGGTCATGGCTGGACGCTAGCAGGAGTTCCAGGCGCTGGCAAGACGCATGAAAGCCCGACACCCTGAAAACCCGCCCTTGCGCCCCCCCGCTACGGGTGTTACTTCCTGTGCGTCTTAATCCTATGCAAATCCACACGCTCCTCATCCGGTCAGCAGCGGCCTGGCTGGTCTCATGCACCGCCGCTCCGGCTGCCGCGCTCGGCGAGCAGGCACCTGTCGGTTTGATCCTCTCAGGAGATTATGAAAACTGGGCCACCCAGCCACCGACCTTTGTCAATGATGTGGTTGGCTGGCGGGATTTTTTCAACGCGGGATTTCTGGGTGAAAGCACGACTATCGCCAACGTGGAAGCGGGCTACATCTGGTACGACCACGAGGCGTTTCAGCGGTCGGCCGGCTTGTCGTCATCCCTTTCGGTTTACACCAACCCGGCTGCGGGAAGCCTCAATCAATTCGATTTTCATGCCACCACCGTCGGTCATGTGTTGGCGGGAACCGGCTACATAGCCGGCAGCGACCCAGCCTCCTACACCTACGCCGGTCTCGGCATGGCGCCCTACGCCAGTTTGGTTTCCGCCGCGGTGGCCACCGGTTTTTCGGCCACGGAGACCGGTTCCTTCGAGACCACTGCAGAGTCGGTGATCACTCCGTTCAAGGCGTTTTTCACTGGTAATGGAGCCACTCGCGCGGATGTCATCAACAGCAGTTGGGGCACCCAGGATCCCACGGCCAGTACGGTTGAAATGCTGGCCATCGATGGCTTGGCCCGCCAGAATCCATCGGTGGCCTTTGTGGCGGCGGCGGGGAATGGCGGTGCCGAGGCGGTGTCGGCACCGGGGGCGTGCTTCAATGGAATCGCGGTGGGATCGCTGGGCGGCACGGACTTTCTGCATCCCTCGGCATTCACCTCCAGCGGTCTGGTGGATTTCTATAACCCGGCAACTCAGACGACCCATTCGGCGGTGCGGGCGGCGGTGGCCATCGCCGCCCCCGGCGAGCAACTTTTTCTGGCGGCCTATCTGGGTGGCCAGGGTTCGTTGGGAGCAGCCACCGATCCTCGGATTGCGGGCATGGTGCGCAACCCGTCACCCACCGATTTGTATTTCGTCAACATGGATGGGACCAGCTATGCGGCACCGATGGTGGCGGGCGGCATTGCCTTGCTCAAGGATGTGGCCAAGACTCATCCGTGGCTCAACCTGAATGCCACCCCCGCTGCCTTCGACACCCGGGTGGTCAAATCCGTGCTGATGGCGGGCGCGGCCAAAACCGCCGGCTGGGATAACGGCCAGACCGTCATCAATGGCGTGAGTGTCACCACCCAGGCGCTGGATGCGGCCACCGGTGCCGGTGCCATGAACTTGACTGGCGCCACCGAGGTTTACTACTTCGGCACCACCGATGTTGCCGGCACTGGCGGCGGCTCTATCAGCCAGTCCGGGTGGGATGCGGGTACCGTCAACCTCAATGCTGCGGCCAATGATTACCAGTTCGACGCGCCCTTCACGCAAGACTTCGGACTCACCGTGTCACTCAATTGGTTCAGCGTCAGGGAATTCAACGATCTAACCAACCAGGGCGAGGATCGCGGCTTTTCCAACCTCGATCTTGAGCTCTGGCAGCTCAGCGACGGCACTTTCACCACTCTCATCGGCCGCTCCGCCAGTCTTTATAACAACTCCGAGTTCCTCCGCTTCGATGTGCTGGCGGGCGGCGAATATGGCCTGCGCGTCCGCTTCAATGGCACGCTTTTCGACCTCACCAGCACTGGCATTCAAAGCGAAGCCTACGGCCTCGCCTGGCGCACCGTCGCCATCCCTGAAGCATCCACCACCACCCTCGCCGCCATCACCGCGTGCGGTTTGTTGGGATTGCGAAGGCGGCGTTTTTCTAACAAAATGCCCCGGTCGGATTGACTCCGGCCGGGGCGGTTGTGCAGTGATTGTTAGGATTTGAGGACCGCCATGGCCTTGTCGTCTTCCGCGTCGGTCATGTAGGGAATACCCGTTTCGTGGGCGGTTTCGCGGTTGGCGGACATCAGCTCGTTGCGCGTGATGTCGGTGAGGCGCGATTTGCGGGCACCCGCCATGAACTGCTGCAAGCCGCAAGCGAGCTTGTCGGCGTAGGCATACATGGCAACCGCGCCAAACGGCAGTTTCTTCATTTCGTCGGCACCGACCTTTTCCTTGACGGATTCCCATGAGGTGAAGATTTTGTCCGGTCGGTCGCCGTAGCAGCTCACGGTGCTGGGCAATTCGTCCCAGTGGCCGTTGACATCGGTGCGGCGTTCGGGGCGCAGGACGCCTTCGATGTTGCTGCCGACGAAGGCGGGAATCATCGGGGCGCGGCCCATGCACACGAGTTTGACAAAGGGCGCGCCGAGGGCGAGGGCCTTGAAGACGTGATCTTCGCGGGCAAATCCGCCGGCCAGGGAGAGATCGGGCACGGCGAGGCCGCGATCGGCGAGCATTTTGGTGTACTCATAAGCTTTGGCGTGCAAGGGCAAGGAGGGCACGCCCCAGTGTTCCATCATATTCCACGGGCTCATGCCGGTGCCGCCGCCCGAGCCGTCGATGGTGAGCAGGTCGAGATTCGCATCGGTGGCACACCGAATCGCCAAGGCGAGTGCTTCCATGCCGTAGGACCCCGTTTTGAGGGTGATGCGTTGATGGCCGAGTTGGCGCAGATGGGCCACCGCTTGCATGAAGTCGTCGCGCACTTGCTGACCCGAGGCGAGATGGGTGGCGCCGAGGCGGCTGTGGCGTGCGAAGGCGCGGATGGCACCGGCTTCGAAGCCGGCTTGCACGGCGGGATCATAGGGATCGGGATCGACGATGTAGCCGCGATCCTTGAGGAAGCGCGCGTGGTCGAGGTTGTTGACCTGGATTTCGCCGCCGATGCACTTGGCTCCTTGGCCCCACTTGAGTTCGAGGATGACTTTGTCGCCGTATTTTTCCACGAGGTATTCCGCCACCCCGTTGCGGGTGTCCTCCACGTTCATCTGCACGATGATAGCGCCGTAGCCGTCGTAATAGCGCAGGAACATGCCAATGCGCCGGTCAAGCTCCGGGGCGATGGTGATGCGGCCCTTGTCGAGAACCGATTGGCGGTCCACGCCGACGACGTTTTCGCCGATGACGATGGGGAAGCCGCACAAGGCCGCGCCCACCGCGAAGGAATCCCAGTAGCGGGCGGCGACAAATGTCGAGCCCAAGGCGCCGGTCATGATCGGCACACGGCACTTGACCGGGGTATTCTTGCCAAAGGTGGTGACCGTGCTCACTTCCGGGAAAATGCAATGATCCGCATCGTTGACCCCGTTGGCATCGTTCCAGCCATAGGCGTAGCCCTGGATGCGCAAGGCATGGTAGCCCACTCCCAGACTCGTGACATTGTCCGAACCGGAGGTGATGTAACCGAATTTCCGCGGATACAGCATCTCGCGTCCACGCAGCGAGGACATCCAGGTTTCGCATTTGCCCTTGCATGCGGAATCACAAAGCGTGCAAAGCCCGGATTCACACGGATTACCGCGGTTGCTGGTGTTCAGCGCGTCATTGTTTTTTTTCCAGTTGATCATGGTTCAGTTCTTGGTTGGGGGGGGGGGATGGTTGGGTTACGAAAAATGCGCAAACCGCATGCGTCGAGTCATTAGAGGGTCCTCAGTGGCATGAAAAGGAAAAAAGTC
>JBILFE010000469.1:0-3783 GCA_044351705.1 Luteolibacter sp.
CACTGAGAAGAATTTTATGATTATTTCAGTGGCATCAGTGGTCCTCAGTGCATTCAGTGGTAAAAATCGTCACGCAAAATCATAAAATCCCGTTAACTTGACGCGCATGCACTCCGGGGCGTCCGCTTTGGGGCGGGCGCGGCGATTTCCGGCGGCCTCAGCGTCGCAACATGGCGCGCAGAAAGGGCGCGGTGCGAGAGGATTTGGAGGTGATGATTTTTTCAGGCGGGCCCTGGGCGACGATCTTGCCGCCGCCAGCGCCGGCCTCTGGGCCGAGGTCGATGATCCAATCGGCTTCCGCAGCGACCGCCATGTGATGCTCGATGACAACGACGGTGTGGCCTTCATCCACGAGTCGGTGCAGGACTTCAATGAGCCGTTGCACATCCTCGCGGTGGAGTCCCACGGTGGGCTCTTCAATCAGATAGAGATTCCTCGGCGCAGGTGGGTCATCTGAAATTCGGGATTTGAGATTTGAACTTTCAGATAGACGGGTGAGCTGGGGTTTGGCGGAGCGGCCTTTGGTGAGTTCGGAAACGAGTTTGATGCGTTGGGCCTCGCCACCGGATAGGGTGGGACTGGCTTGGCCGAGTTGGAGGTAGCCGAGTCCGGTGTCGGCCATGAGTTTGAGCGGCGCGGCGATGCGGGGCTGGGAGGCGAAAAAAGTGGCGGCTTCATCAATGGTCATGGTGAGGACCTCACTGATGGATTTGTCGCGAAAGGTGACTTCCAGGGTGGCGGGGTTGTAGCGGTCGCCATTGCAGGTTTCGCAATGCACCCAGGTGGAGGGCAGGAAGTCCATTTCGAGTTTGATGCGGCCATTGCCTTTGCAATCCGGGCAGCGGCCGCCTTCGGTGTTGAAGGAAAACCGCGAGGCGTCGAAGCCGCGCATGCGGGCTTCCGGCAGTTGGGCGAACAGCGCGCGGATGTGGTCGAACACCTTGACGTAAGTGGCCGGACACGAACGGGAGGTCTTGCCGATCGGGCTTTGATCCACTTCATAACAGGCCTTGATCTGGTCAAAGCCAGTGGCGGATTGATAAGGGGAGGCAGAATGGGTTTTTTTTGGAGTGCGGCTGGAAGCCGCAGCCACGACCGCCGGCGCCACGCATTGGTGCATGAGGGTGGATTTGCCGGAACCGGATATTCCTGTTAGAACGGTGAGTCTGCCGAGGGGGATGGCGACGTCGATTTGTTTGAGGTTGTTGGCCTGGCAACCCGTTAGGGTGAGGGCCGGATGCGCTTTTGGCACCGGCCGGCGGCTGCCGCTGACGGGGTGGCTGACAACGGTGGTCAGGGCGCGCAGGGTGGGGGAGGATGCGATGTCAAACTGGGCGGCCTGGGACCGGGACTGCGGCTGGAAGCCGCCCTGCGGCTGGAAGCCGCAGCTACGACCGCGGCCACGACTGCGGCTGGAAGCCGCAGCTACGGAAGGCGCAGCCACAGGTCCTTGATAGACGACGTTGCCGCCGTAGCGGCCGGCGCCGGGGCCGAGGTCGATGAGGTGGTCGGCGGCGGTGATGGTATCTTCATCATGTTCGACGATGACGAGTGAATTGCCCTGGTCGCGGAGGTTGATGAGGGTTTTGAGAAGGGCGGCGTTGTCGCGCGGGTGCAGGCCGATGGTGGGTTCATCCAACACGTAAAGGACGCCGCGCAGGTTGGAGCCAAGCTGGGCGGCGAGGCGGATGCGTTGGGATTCGCCGCCGGAGAGGGTGTTGCCGGAGCGGTCGAGTTGGAGATAGCCGAGGCCGACTTCCTGGAGGAAGGCGAGGCGCTGGAGGATCTCGGGCAGGATGTCGCGGGCGATGAGGCGGCTGCGGTCCTCGGCAAAGGTGAGGGATTGGAAATGTTGGGCGGCGTGATCGATGGAGAGGCTGGAGAGTTGGGCAATGGCTGTGTCTTTGAGTGTGACGATGGATGCAATCGGATTGAGGCGGCTGCCATGGCAGGCGGGACAAGCGATGAGTTCGGCGTCTTCCATGCGTTCGATGGAGCGGTCGGCATCGAGTTCCGCGGCGAGCACTGAATCGAAGCGCGAGACATCCAGGTGTTGGCTGTGTTTGGGAATGCGGCCGTGGCCGCGGCAGGTGGGGCACCACCCGTGTGGCGAGTTGAACGAGAACAAGCGCGGATCGAGATCTTCAAACGAGCGGTTGCAGCATGGACAACTCGATTTGGTGGACAGCAGGATGGTGCGCCGCTCGGGTGTTAGAAGTTTGATCAGACCTTTGCCGATGTCCAGGGCTTGCTGGATGGAGGATGAGAGTTGGAGGAGGGTGGGGTCTGAAGTCTTGGAGGATTTGTCCGCCTTTGCAGAAGGGGATTTCGGCGGGGTGCCGGAATCGGCCGGGATGATGCCGGCGCCACCCATTTTGAAAGCGGCCACTTGCACATCGATGTCGTGTTCCTTGAAGCGTTCGAGGCGCTGGAAGTCGGCGGCGGACTGGATTTTGCCATCGACGAGGAGTTGGGTGAATCCCTGCTTGGCGGCCCATGCGGCAATCTCGGTGTGGTAGCCCTTGCGGGCACGGACCAGCGGGGCAAAGAGTGCGACGCTGCCTTGTTTGAGTTGCGCGCGCAGGGTGTTTTCAATGGCGGCAAGCGATTGCTTGGCCACGGCGACGTGGCAGTCCGGGCAATGCAGGGTGCCGAGCTTCGCATACAGCAGGCGGATGAAGTTCCAAAGTTCGGTGACGGTCGCCACCGTGGATTTGCCACTGCCCTGGGAAACCCGCTGCTCGATGGCAACCGTGGGGGGCAGGCCGGCAAGTTGGTCGATATCTGGCTTTTCCAACTGCTCTGCAAATTGCCGGGCATATGCCGACATGGAGTCGAGGAACCGGCGCTGGCCCTCGGCAAACAAGATGTCAAAGGCGAGCGTGGATTTGCCGGATCCGGATAGGCCGGAGATGACCACCAAGCGGTCCCGCGGAATGTCTAACGAGATGTTCTGGAGGTTGTGATGGCGCGCACCACGCAGCGAGATGCAGTTGGAGGGTGGGGCTTGGATTGTGGATTGTGGATTGGGGATTGGGGATTGCCGCAGGCGGGCCGCCTGGTTGCCCTCACCGGCGGGCCGCTTGGGTTTCTTGGCCATGCCCAGCGCCTGGCGCAGGAAGCCGGCGGTGGGGGTGCCGGTTGCGGCAACCGCCTCGGGGGTGCCCTGCGCCACGAGCCGCCCCCCGTCGGTGCCGGCTTCCGGGCCGAGGTCGAGAATCCAATCGGCGGATTTGATGACGTCGAGGTTGTGCTCGATGACCAGCAGGGAATGGCCGGATGCGACGAGTTTCTGAAACACGCCTAACAAATTAGCGATGTCGGAAAAGTGCAGGCCGGTGGTGGGCTCGTCGAGGATGAGGAGCTTGTGGTTGGAATTTGAAGAACCGGCTGAAGCCGGTGCTACGTTAGAGGCGGCGCTCAGCAGTTGGCAGAGTTTGAGGCGTTGGGCCTCGCCACCGGAGAGGGTGTTGAGGGCCTGGCCAAGCTTGAGATAACCGAGACCGACTTCGAGCAGCGGCTGCAGGGAGGTGAGGGTTTGTCGGAGCAGGCGCGACTGCCTCGGCGGGCAGCTTGCGGTGTTGGCCGTGAAGAAGTTGACGGCGTCATTGGTTGTTAGGGCGAGGATGTCGGCGATGGATTTCCCATGCCAGGAGTATTCGAGGGTGGAGGCTTTGTAGCGGCAGCCGTTGCAATCCGGGCAGGTGACATAGAGATCGGAGAGGAATTGCATCTCGACTTTTTCAAAGCCGTGGCCGGCGCAGCGGTCGCAGCGGCCGGCCC
>JBILFE010000470.1:0-3780 GCA_044351705.1 Luteolibacter sp.
GTTTTCCGGCACTTATGTGTTTGAGTTGTTAGGAAAGAACGGCGAGGCGGTCGCGGACCAACAGGTGGTGTTCAACTTCCGTCACCGCGGGTTTTCCAACCCGCAGAACGTGGCGCTCAAGTCCGACGAGCAGGGCCGCATCGCGATCGGCGCGCTGCCCGGCATCGTTTCCGTCCAGGCCAAATCACCCAACGGCCGCGAGTCGAGTTGGGAACTCGATGACAACGAGCGCACGTGGTCGTCGGAGTTGCATGCGGTGGTCGGCGAGGTGGTGCGGGTGCCTTGGGTCGTTAGCAAGGCGCCCGAGGCTCCCGTGTGGGAGAGTGTGAGACAAACCGAGGTTTCCCTGTTGGAACTCAAGGCCGGCACCTTCACCGCCGATCATGCCGCGCGGCTCGCCTTCAAGGATGGCTTTATCGAAATCACCGGCCTCGCACCAGGCGACTACTCGCTGCGGCTGCGCGGCGACGAGCGGGATTTTGCGATCAAGGTGAGCGAGGGCAGGCAAGTCGCCGGATGGTTGTTAGGCAAACACCGCAACCTAGAACTCAAGAATACCGCGCAACTTCAAATCACCGGTGTCACCGCAGACAAGGAATTTCTAACCATCAAGCTGGCCAATCCAAGTCCGTTCGCCCGCGTGCACATCGCCGCCGCGCGCTTTGAGCCGGGCAGGGGACTGTTTGCCGGACTCGGCGGCTTCGCGCGCTTTGGCGTGGCGTCCGGTTCGCCCGCCAAGCAGCCGAACCTGTTCTCCGCCGGCCGCCAGATCGGCGACGAATACCGCTACATCCTCGAACGCCGCTATGGCAAACTCTATCCGGGTAACATGCTCATCCGCCCCGGCCTCCTGCTCCACCCGTGGGAAGTCCGCGATACCGGCCTCGACGAGCTTTCCCTCAGAGCGATGCAACAGGCCGCCGCCACTGCCGGTGACCGCGGTGCAGGCAGCGCCGCCGCCAAGCCGGAAGCCCCGGCTGACAAAACCGGCGCCGGCCCCGGCGGTGCCGCGGCGGATACCAACCTCGATTTTCTGGCCGCCAGCGCGCCGGCGATCTACAACCTGCTGCCCGACAAGGACGGCATCGTGCGCATCGACCGCAAGGCGCTCGGCGACCGCCAGCACGTGCAGGTCTATGCCGAGGATCTGGCGAATGCGGCGTGGCAGTCGTTCGCGCTGCCCGAGGTGCCCACCCAGTTCGCTGACCAGCGGCTCGCCCGCAACCTCGACCCGGCCAAACCGTTCACGCAGCGCAAGGAGGTCACCGTGCTGGCCAACGGCAAGACGCTCACCCTCGCCGATGTTCTAACAAGCGAGATGGAGACCTACGACACGCTGGGCAGCGTCCACGCGTTGTTCACCACGCTGAGCGGCGACGCGACCCTCGCCAAGTTCGCCTGGGTCCTGCAATGGCCGCAACTCAAGGACGACGAGAAACGCGCCAAGTATTCCGAGTTCGCCTGTCACGAGCTGAATTTCTTCCTCGCCCGCAAGGATGCCGCGTTTTTTGCCAAGGTCGTCAAGCCCGCGCTGGCTAACAAAAAGGACAAGACCTTCATGGATGACTATCTGCTGGAGAGCGATCTCGCCGGTTACCTGCGGCCCACGCCTTACGCCAGGTTGAACCTAGTTGAGCGCGCGCTGCTGGGCCAACGGGCGAAAGGCGAGGCGGTCAACATCGCCCGCAACCTGCGCGAGATGTGGGAAATGGTGCCGCCCAACCCGGACTTGCAGGACCGCTTGTTCGAGACCGCCCTGCGCGGGCGCGCCCTCGAAGCGGCGGCCGGCCAGGGTGGCTGGTCCGACGAGTTGAAGCTCGAGAAGGCAAAGGAATCGGCCGCTGCCACCAGTGAGTTGCGCTCCATGGCCAAGAAGGTCCCCGGCGCCGCGCCGCCTGCGGCCATGGCCCCGGAACCGTCGGTGGCAATGGACAAGGCACCGGCCTCCCGGCGCATCGCAGGCAAAATGAAAGATGGTCTGGCGCGCAATGCGGTTGACGCGGAGGCGCTGGCGGACATGCCCGCGCTTGAGTTGGCCCTGGCCGCACCCGCCGAAATGATGGGGGAACTCAGGGAAGAAGCAGAGAGCGCACGCGAGCGTCAGACAGCACTCCGGAAGGGCGGGGGAGAAGGCGTCGGCGGGGCCTTGGGCTACTTCGGCCGCGACACCGCAGCGGCGGCCCGCGCGCTCGTCCGCGCCTATTACCGCGAACTCGGCCCCACCAAGGAATGGGCGGAAAACAACTACTATCATCTGCGCATCACCCAACAGGACGGCGCGCTCATTCCGGTGAGCGGGTTCTGGCGCGATTTTGCCAAATGGACCGCTGACGGCGCACAAGGCGGCTTTGTCTCGCCCAACGTCGCGGAAGCCAGCCACAACTTCGCGGAAATGATGCTGGCCCTCGCCGTGCTCGACCTGCCGTTTGACGCGCCCAAACACGATGGCAAGACCGATGCCGGCAAGTTCACTCTAACGGCCGGCGGGCCGGTCATTGTGTTCCACAAGGAAATCAAGCCTTCAGCGCCCTTGGCCGCCAATGCCCAGCCGGTGCCACTCCTTGTCTCGCAGAGTTTCTTCCGCGCCGGCGACCGCTACCGGATGGAGGGCAACGAGAAGTTCGAGAAATACGTCACCTTCGAGTTTCTAACCGGCACGGTGTATGGTGCCAACATCGTGGTGACCAATCCGACCAGCGCCCCGACCAAGGCCGAGGTGTTGCTGCAAATCCCGCAGGGTGCGCTGCCGGTGCTCGGCAGCAAGGCGACCGACTCGCGCTCGGTGCGGCTGGAGCCCTACACCACCAAGACGTTCGAGTATCACTTCTACTTTCCCGCCACCGCCGGGGCTAACAAGTTCCCGCATTTCCCGGTCAACGTCGCCGTCAATGGCAGCGTCGCCGGCGCGGCCAAGCCGTTTGAGTTCAATGTCGTCGCCAAGCTCACCCAGGTGGACAAGGCGTCGTGGGATTATATCTCGCAGTACGGCAGCGAGGCCGACGTGTTTGCCTTCCTCGATCAAAACAACCTCGCCGCGCTCGCGTTTGGGCGCGTCGCATGGCGCTGCCACAACGCCGCGTTCTTCAAGAAGCTGACCGCCTATCTCGGTGCGCACCACGTGTGGGATGAAACCATCTACAGTTATGCCTTGCTCCACAATGATGCCGCCGCCTTGCGCGAATGGATCCAACACAAAAATGACTTCGTCGCCCAATGCGGGCCGTACCTCGCCAGCACTCTCGTCGTGCTCGACCCGGTCGAACGCCGCGCCTATGAGCACCTCGAATACAGCCCGCTGGTCAACCAACGCGCCCACCGGCTCGGCAACGAGGCGCGCATCGCCAACCCCGCCATCCTCGCCCAGTACCGCGCGTTGCTGGCCATTCTCGCCCACAAGCCGGCGCTCGATGCCGCCGACAACATGAGCGCCACTTACTATCTGTTCTTGCAGGACCGCGTCGAGGAGGCGCTCACCCGCTTCCAACGGGTCGATGCCAACGGCTTGCCGACCCGCCTGCAGCACGATTACTTCCAATGCTATGCGGCTTTCTATCAAAACACGCTGGCGGCGGCACGCGGCATCGCCGCGCAATACGGTGACTATCCGGTCGCGCGTTGGCGGCTTCTGTTTGCCGATGTGACCAGCCAGCTCGATGAGATCGAAGGCAAGGGGAGCAAGGTGGAGAAGGGCGACAAGCCGGACCGCGAGAAACAGCAGACCGAATTGGCCGCCAGCGAGCCGAGCTTCGAGTTCAAGGTCGAGAACAAGACCCTCGCCCT
>JBILFE010000472.1:0-3778 GCA_044351705.1 Luteolibacter sp.
TATGGAACCTCCATCCCGGGAAAATTCACCTGCATCGCCGGTTGCCAAAACCCGCGCTTGCCCGCGATGGCCTCACGCCCTGCCAGCTCGTCGCCAACAAAGGACTCCGCCTCAAACCGAATCGAGCGGTACGGCAAGGGGCCGTAACAGTAATCAAAATATTCATCCAGCGCGCCGGTGAAAACCAGATGTTTGCAACGCCAACGCTTGCGTGCTTCGCGGAAATCCACACCCAAATGGACTTCCATGCCGGGGGTCGCTGCCAGCATGTTCTCAAACACGGCGCTGAATCCGTGCTTGGGCAACGCCTGGAAGCTTTCTGTCAGATAGCGGTCATCACGGTCAGTCCGCAGCGGAATCCGGCCGCACACGCAAGCGTCCAAATCGCGGGGGTGGCGGCGCCATTGCTTGAGCGTGTATGACTCAAAGAACAATTCGTAGAGTTCCCTGCCGACCTGCGAGATGATGACTTCCTCGGAATTCTGCGGATCCTGGATGGGCACCCGCACCTGTTCCAACCACCGGGTAAATTCCTCACGGCTCGATGGCCGCCCAAGGTATTGCTCAAAGGTGTTGAGATTGATGGGAAAACTCCAATACCGCCCGCGGGTGAAACTCTTGATGGTGTAAGCCACCGCGTGCCACTCGGTAAAGCGCGACAGGTAATCCACAATCCGCGTTGAATTGGTGCGGAAGTAATGCGGTCCGTAGCGGTGCACCAACACCCCGGCGGCATCCGTTTCATCGTAGGCATTGCCACCCACATGCAGCCGACGATCCACAACCACGCATTTCCAACCGGCGGCGGCCAGGCGCTCAGCGACGACCCAACCGGCAAAACCCGCGCCGATAATCAGAAAATCCGTGGAAGCATCCGGCTGCATGCGTGCGGTTGGCTCAAATTGCGTCCGGTGGATTGGCACCCGGCGGCACTCCGTGCTGGTTTACGGATTGCGACGCTGCCGCCCTTGGTCGAGCCCCCCAATGGTGGGAGACAACCTGCAATTCAGATCCAATGCTGCTTGGGAAGGCTCCATTTTGCGAATCACCCCTAGGAAAAATAACTCGCCAACCTGGATTGTTCAACAATAATAACAACCTTCAACCCGCGATCTGGCCATCGCTTGCCATCACCATCAAGGGATCGGCCGCCTCGGCAGCAGGATGGAGAACAGGTCCATATCCACCGCGTGCGGCTGCCCGAGAAAATCCATGAGGATTTTCACCCGCTCCGCCGCCGGCGCGATGGCCACGACGACACCCCGCATTCCCGCCAGGGGGCCGCTGGCCACCTCCACCTCATCGCCGCATTCAACGGCCGGAACAACGGTTAGAACCTCCTCGTCCGGCGTGAGGTGGTTGCGGATCTCGTGGCGCAAGCTTTCGACAAACGCCTCGGGCACACTGGGAATATCCGGCCCAAACCGCACCAAGCCACGCACCCCCTGACAAAAGGCCACCGCTCGCTCGGATTCCAAGAGATTGAATTTGGCCAGCACATAGCCCGGGAACAGCGGCTCGATCCACCACACGGTGCCACGCCGGGTGGCCTTGCGATAGCGCAAGCGCGGACAAAACACTTCGATGCCCTCCAGCTCGCGCAGATACCCGGCGGCTATGTGCTCCCGTCTGGTCTGGGTGCGCACACAAAACCAAGCCGGCACGTTCGTGTTGGACTCATTCATTCACCTGGTAGTTTTGGTCTCGTCATCCGGCTTGCGGCTCACGCGGGTGAAGTTAGCCAGCCTGGCGGCATATTCAAACTTTTTTTAATAAATCGGCCAAACCCACTGTCACCCCTTGCCGGCATCCCCCAGACGTGGTACTTGCTTCAATGATGCGTATTCTCATCACTGGCGGGGCCGGCTTTCTCGGCTCGCATCTCTGCGATCGTTTGCTCCGTGAGGACAACCAGGTCATTTGCCTCGACAACTTTTTCACCGGCCGCAAGCGCAACGTCGCCCACCTCCTCGGCCACCGCGATTTCGAACTGGTCCGTCACGATGTCACCGAGCCGTTCAAGTTTGAAGTCGATCAAATCTACAATCTGGCCTGTCCGGCCTCGCCGCAGCACTATCAGCACAATCCGATCAAAACGATTAAGACCTCGGTGCTCGGAACCCTCCACTGCCTGGGCCTGGCCAAACGTACCGGCGCGCGCGTGTTTCAAGCATCCACCTCCGAGGTCTATGGCGATCCGGAAATCCATCCCCAAGCGGAATCCTACAAGGGCAGCGTCAACCCCATCGGCATCCGCGCCTGCTACGATGAGGGCAAACGCTGCGCCGAAACCTTGTGCTTCGCCTACCACCGCCAAAACCACGTCGACATCCGCCTCTGCCGCATCTTCAACACTTATGGCCCGCGCATGCTGCCAGATGACGGGCGTGTGGTTTCCAACTTCATCGTCCAGGCCCTGCGCGGGGCCGATCTAACGATTTATGGAGACGGCACCCAGACCCGCTCGTTTTGCTATGTGGACGATCTCATTGAGGGCTTCATCCGCCTGATGAACCATCCCGACCAGACCGGCCCGCTCAACCTTGGCAACCCGGGCGAATTCACCATCCTGCAACTCGCCCAGCGCGTCCTCGCCAAAACCCACAGTGCCTCGCGCATCGTGTTTCTGCCCCTCCCCAGTGACGACCCCAGGCAGCGCCAACCCGACATCTCCCTCGCCCAATCCGAACTTGGCTGGAATCCCGCCGTGTCACTGGAAAATGGACTGGATGCCACCATCGACTATTTCCGCCAACTGCTGTTAGCTTGAGCTCCAGCCCCCCCCTGCAACCCGCCTCGCTCAACTCTCGAAGTAGGTGTAACCGGCGAGGCCGGCGCGATACATATCGAGGATTTCGCGGCGTTCCATGGGTGAAATGAGGCCGGCGGTCACTGCGCCCTCGGCGAATGAGCGGAAGCGCGTGACCAGTTCCTTCGGATCGAATTCCACGTACGAGAGCACATCGGCCACCGTGTCGCCCTCCACTTCGTGGGTATAAACCGGTTTGCCCTTTTCCAAGTGGACGCCAACCACGTTGGTATCTCCGAGCAGATTGTGCAGATCGCCGAGGGTTTCCTGATAGGCCCCCACCAGAAACACCGCCACATAATACGGCTCGTCCAGCTTGAGACCGTGCAGGGGCAACACTTTGGCCACGTCCTCCTTGTCGATGAAGTGGTCGATTTTCCCATCGCAATCGCACGTGATGTCGGCTAACACGGCCCGGTTGTTCGGCTTTTCATCGAGCCGGTGGATCGGCATGACCGGAAAGAGCTGGTCAATCGCCCAGGAGTCCGGCAAGGACTGGAACAAACTGAAGTTGCCGTAATAGAAATCGACCAGAGTGGACGACAGTTCGCGCAAATCCTCGGGGATATCCTCCAGGTCGGCGATGAGCTTGGAAATGCGCGTGATGATGTGCCAAAACCAGGCTTCCGCCAACCCGCGCTCGCGCAAGGTGGCGCTGCCATAGAAAAACTGGGCGCGCATTTGGTCCCGGTAATAGGCGGCGTCGTTATAGCATTCCTGGAGGTTTTTCTTGGTGACCACCTTGTTCACATCGATGAGATTGAGCAAACTCTGCGGCGCATGCTCGGGCACCGCCGGAGCCTCGTTGCTGCTTTGGGCACTGGTCACATCCAGGATGTTGAAAACCAACACCGAGTAATAGGCCACCACGGCCCGGCCACTTTCCGAAACCAGATTGGGATGGTCCACGCCGGCCTTGTCACAGACTTGTGAGATCACCTCCACGATGTCCATGCAATATTCAGGAAT
>JBILFE010000471.1:0-3778 GCA_044351705.1 Luteolibacter sp.
GCGGACCCCGCAGTCGCGGGCGTAAATGGACTTGAGATGTTTGCAGAAGGCCTCCTCGGTAAAGCCCTCGACGACGATCTGGGCGGTGCCCCGGGCGCTGCGAGGTTTTTGTTTGCGGGGATTGCTGCGGGACATGAGGTGGCCAGGTTGGTCTAATGTTTAACGGAAGTCCCGTGCCTTCACAGCAGCGAAGGCACACCCCCATAGGCACCGGCGTGATATTTTTCGTGGAGATTATCCACATTGCGCACCCCGCGCATGGAGTCGAGGCGATAGGCGTTGGAGTGAAGGTCGGCGTCCTTCTCGACGAGGTAGATCTGGTATTTATGAAGGGTGTCGCGCAGCAGAAAATCCGTGTGGAAGGTGGCGATGAGCTGGGCGTTTTTCGGATTGGTGGCGGGATTGAAAAACAGATCCACGACGGCTCTAACCATGTGGGGGTGAAGGCCGGATTCGAATTCATCGATGAAGGCGATGCCACCGGTCTCCATCACTGGGAGAAGATACCGGAGCAGGACAAAGAGTGCCTGCGTGCCGCGGGATTCCTGCATCAAGACCCGGATGTATTCACGCCCATTCACTTGATGAATGCCGACCGGGTAGGCGAACTCGCGTTCTTGCCCGTCAGGGCTGATGGATTTGGTGCGCTTGATTTCAATTGACGAGAGTCCCAGATCGAAGGCCGCCAGCAGGGATGAAGCTTTGGCGAGAGTGGCAGGAGAATTCTCATAGTAAGAGGCGGCGTCAAGTAAATTGACGATTTCCGCATCATGAGTGGGTATCCGACCGGTGGGACCGAGATTGCCTTCGATGGCTTCGAAAAACGGCCGTAGCTTTAGCGCGAGTTCGTGTTCCTGAAGCAAGGCCGACGAAAGCCACGAGGCATTCTGGCGGAGTGGCACGGATGCGGCGGAGCCGATGTCCTGGGCTTTGAATTCATAGGTTCCATCAGCCGTGTTCAAAGTGCGTTCGAAGAGGAATGAGAAGCGAGTCTTCTTGCGGAAGAGGGCTTCTTTGAGGACAAGACCTCCTAACAACTCAAGCTCGTAGCGGTAAGTGCCGCCACCGAATTCAAACTCGATTTCGAGCCGGGTGGGGCTATCAGACGGGCCAGATTTGAAGGCGAAGGATTCGTAAAGAAGTGTGGCGCCAGGCTTGGCCTGGGCAGACGCGAGAACGAACCAGGATAGAAAACTAAGAGGTTTGAGAAGGTTGGTTTTGCCCGATGCATTCGCGCCGAGAACACCTAGCACGACATTCACACGGTTGCCTTGATCGGTATCCACCAAACCCGCCCGGGAGCGTGCCTGAGCCCCGACTGTAAAGTCGATCACGACCTCATCATTGAATGAATAGAAGTTCTCAGCGGTGTAACGGAGGATCATTTCAAGCGGAAAGTGACATGATTTTGCCGATTATCAATTTTTTTATGCTAATCAGGATGGATTTCAGAGAATGAGAATAATCGCTCTAGGAGGGACTGGTGAGGGCTTGGGCGAGGGTTTCGGCCAGGTGGGTCTTGGGGGCATAAAAACCCATAGGAGCGGCTTCGTTAGGTTCTGGTTCTTCGCTGACCACACTGGCGAGGCGGTCCACCGGCGCGCGGAACAGGAGCGGCTGGTTGGTGGTGACACCGAGGGCTTCGAAATGACGGATGGCACAGCGGATTTTCACCTGCTCGTCGGGATCGAGTTCCTCGATGGAGTTGTAGGATTTGGTTTCGACGACGAGATGAATTTCAATCTTCGAGCCGTCGCGGAGGTTTTTGTGACTGACGACGAGGCCGAAGTCCGGCGAGTAATTCCCGTTAGGCGTGGGAATCTTATACCAATCCGGCAGCTTGAGAACACAGACGACCCGCGGGTCGCTGTCCGCCTGCATGGCGAAGTGGCGTTCCGGCGAGGAATTGGAGTCGATGATGGCGTGATCATAGACGCCGGAGTTGGGGGTGGGGACGATCTGGCGGTAAGTGGGAATCACGTCCTTGAACAGATCGAAGCCGAACATCTCGCCGGTGGGCCGGTAGTCGATGGTGCGGACCATTTCATCGAGTTTGATGCGGGTGATCCTGCGGCCGGCCTCATGCAGGTAGCGCGGCGGATTGCGGACAAGCTGTTCGCCGTTTGCTAGGGCAGAAAGGATTTTGATCAAGGTGGGGTAGGCAAGCTGCGTGTTTTCGGACAGCTCCTCGATGATGTCCATCGGTGTGAAGCTGGCCTCCAGCTTCTGGGTCTCGGTGCCGAGCAACACGGCGCGTTCACCCGTTGCGGTGAATTCATCGATGCGCATGGAGACGATCTCGGCCTCATAATGGGGCACCTCAATGGCATTGAGGGCGGTGACGCAGGCGCTGACCAAGGCATCCTCATCGAAATGCACGGTGTAGTCGGTGCGCTGGCCGAGACGTTTCCAGAACCGGCGGAACCGCTCACTCTTGAACTGGGCATCGCAAAGGCGCACGATATTCTCGCCCTGGCGTTGCCCCTTGTGAGTGTGGCGGGGCTGGATAGACGCGCCGATCTCGGACTGGTATTGAGTGACGAAAGTCTCGTAGGTTTCGTTAGGGATGACGGTGAGCTGATTGATTTCCTCGCCCTCGGTGACGTCTTCCCGGTCATAGACGCGCTGGCCATCCTGATTGCGGCAGATGCGCAGGCCGCGGCCGATTTCCTGGCGTTTCTTGATATCCGAAAACGTCTGATTGAGGGTGGCGATGTTGAAGACGTTGGGATTGTCCCAGCCGACGCCGAGAGCCGAGTGGGAAAAAATAAACTGACGTGGATTGGCAAAAGACAGCAGCGCCTCCTTGTCGCGCAGGATTTCATCGTAGATTTCCTTCTGTTTCGCCATCGAGTTTTCGTTGTCGGTGAATTCCCCGCTGCCGGACTTGGCAAAGTAATAACTCTGGACTTCATCGACCAGTCCGGGCGGCGCGTCCTTTGCGTAGTGGTCGCGATAGGCTTTGGGAAACTCCTCGTGGAACAGCGTGCGGATCAAGCCGTCCCGCTGGGTGTAACTGGCCACCCGGTCGATGAAGAGCAGGGAGAGCGGCTTGATGCCGAGCGGACGGAGGCGTTCGGTCTTTTGGAAGTGACGGAAGCAGAGCCAGTAGAGTTGCTGGCGGAAGATGCCGGCAAAGTCGCCGGTGCTGGCACGGCGCGTGAGTTCAACGCCATTGCCGAATTTCACGAGTTCACCGCCGCCGCGCAGGCCCTTGGCCCGGATGTTTTCTATCTGATAGCTACGGTAGGAAACATTGCCGGTGGCGACTTCGAGACTCCGGTTCTTGCCGGCGTCCAACCAACGGGTTTCCTTGTATTTGAAACCGGCGGCGGTCTTGCACCAAGCCATGAGCTTGGCTTTCGGATCACCCTTGCCGGTTTGGATTTCCAGCAGTTCGAGTTTCAACGTGGCTTCGTCGTTTTTCTCGGCGACGGATAGAACCTCGATTTTTTTGACGAGGTGCTCGTTGTAGGCCTCGAAGGGCGAAAGCCGATAGAGGAGATTGCGGGTGAGCTTGTGGGTGGCCGAGTAGCGGAGGCGGGCGAAGGAATTGAGCGCCTCGATGCGCGGCGTGATGTTGGCGGTATCCATGCCCTCCTGCGGCTCGTCCATGATCAAAATGGGCCGGACCTGCGACAGGGCCTGCCAGTAGGACAGACCGTCGGGCGAATCGTCGCGGCCGGATTGGTTGATGATATTGTCGTCAGAGTTGAACGACTGGGTGGTCATCACCATGACCTGGAGGTCGGTGCCGCTGATGAAGCGTTTGACCTCG
>JBILFE010000020.1:0-13015 GCA_044351705.1 Luteolibacter sp.
TGCTTGTTCGACTTCATCGCGGCGGATGAACAAGGTGGCGTCGCCGGCAATGGCGTCTAGCAACAAGCGCTCGTAGGCTTCCGGGGTGTACGCGCCGAACTCGCTGTCATAACTGAATTGCATGCGCACCGGGCGCAAGCCGTAGCCGACGCCGGGCACCTTGCCGGTGAAGCGCAAGGCAATGCCCTCGTTGGGTTGCAGCCGCAAGGTGAGGGCATTGGCGTCGAGCAGCGGGCCGCATTGCGCGGCAAACAACACGTGCGGGGTCGGTTTGAACTGCACGCGCACCTCGCTGGCGCTGATCGGCATGGCCTTGCCGGTGCGCAGATAGATCGGCACCCCCGACCATCGCCAGTTGTCAATGAACACCTTGAGTGCCACAAAGGTTTCCATGTTGGAGTGCGGGTCGACTTTCGGCTCCTGGCGATACGCTTGTTGCGCCGCGCCCGCCACAAACCCCTCAACATATTGCCCGCGCACCACCTGGGCCGCCACCTGCCCCGGCTGCATGCGCCGCAGCGACGAGAGCAACTTGACTTTTTCATCGCGCACCGGCTCGGCATCCAGCGACACCGGCGGCTCCATGGTGACGAGGGCCAGCACCTGCATGAGATGGTTTTGGACCATGTCGCGCAAGGCACCGGCTTCCTCGTAATAGCCGCCGCGCGGGCCGACGCCCAATTGTTCGCTGACGGTGATTTGGATATGATCCACCGCATCGCGATGCCACAAGCGCTCGAAGATTGAATTGGCGAAACGGAAGGTCAGGATATTCTGCACGGTTTCCTTGCCGAGGTAATGGTCGATGCGGAAAACCTGTTGCTCGTGGGCGAAGCGGGTCAGTTCGTGGTTGAGGGCGCGGGCCGAGGCGAGGTCGCGGCCAAACGGTTTCTCTATCACCAGTCGCTGCCAATGCCCGTGGCCGTCGCGATGCAGCAACTTCGCCTCATGCAATTGTTCCGCCACCACGCTGAACTGGCTCGGCGAGGTCGCCAGATAAAACAACAGGTTGTGTTGCAGCGCCTCGCTTGGGAACGCCCGAATCAATTCCGCGAGTTTGACGTAGGCGGCCGCATCGCCGATGTCGCCCTGGCAATAATGCACGCGCTCCGCAAACGCCGACCACACCGCAGCGTCCACCGGATGGCTGCGCGAATGCTGATCTAACGCCTCGCGCAACTCTTCGCGCCATGAGGCGGTGGATTTCTCCCGCCGCGCGAACCCGACGATCCGCATGTCCGCCGGCAACTGCCGGTCTTTGGATAGATGATAGAGTGCCGGGATCAGCTTGCGCGCGGTCAGGTCGCCGCTCGCCCCGAAGATCACCAGCGTGCAGGGTTCCACACTCCCGCGGACGTGGTCCAGCCGGCACGTCATCAATTCGTCCATCGCGTCAGTGGCAGGCATCTGAGGGCAGTGTGGCGCAGATCCACCGGAATTCAAGATTGTGTTTGACGTCGGGCTGGAAACCACACGCTGCCAGATCGAGGCTGGCGAATATCTCTGCCTTGCCATCTGCTGAATCTGCTTGCTGCGGCGCAGGATGGATGATAGGGCTTTATCCCACAAAAAAATGAATCCAACGAGCCACAAACGATTCCGCCGTTGCATGGTGTTGCTGCTGTCCGTCGGTTGCGTCGGTGGATGTTCTGCCGCCATGCTGCTGTTTGGGCTGGCCAGGCACTATTATACCGAGCTCAACGCGGCGAAGCTCGATCCGCTGGATTTGCGGCGATTTGGAGTTCCCGCCCCGCAGGATGAACTGACCCTGGTCTTCTACGGCGATTCGCGCGCCGCACAATGGCCCGCGCCATCATGGCTGGAAGGCCAGACGTTGAATCTTGGCATCGCAGGGCAGACCACCGAACAGATATTGGAACGCTTTGATCACCACCTCGCAGGACTCCATCCGAGGTTTGTCCTGCTGCAGGCCGGCATCAACGACCTGAAGACCATCCCCCTTTTCCCCGACAACGAACAGAAGATTATCGACAACTGCAAGGATAACCTCGGCCAGCTTGTGGAGCGTTCACGCCAATTGGGCGCACACGTTGTGATAACCACCATTTTCCCCCTTGGCAGAGTCCCGCTCGCGAGACGACTCATTTGGTCGGACCGCGTCGCCCCGGCCGTTGCATCGGTCAATCGATATATTGAGTCGCTGGCATCGGATCACGTCACTGTAATGGACAGCGGCGACGTCCTGGCGGACACCACCGGAATCATTCATGCCCGCTACAGCCGGGATTTTCTTCATCTGAGTGCCGAGGGGTATAGACAATTGGACAACAGCTTGCATGCCTGTCTGCAACCCCTCATTTCCGGCCTAACGAGATGATTCCTCATCGACGGTTTCGTCGCGTTGATAGATCGGCAGTTGGCGCCACGGCACGGTGAAGGCGAGCACCATCATGGCGGTGCCATAGACGCGGCCGGCCTCGTTGCTGTCCCAGGAGCCGTCGGGCGCTTGTTTGGGCAGATAGGTGGCGTACATCCAGTTGGCGTATTCCTGCCAGTGGCGGCCGCCGATCTGAAACATGGCCTGGGCATTGTAGTAGTTGCCGTAGAAGGCGAACTGACCGCCGCTGAGCTCGCGGAAATGGCGCAGCAGCCAATCCGCGGCGCGCTTGGTGCGCTCGGTGCCGTGCTCGCCGCAGAGTTCGAGGCAGAGCAAGCCCATGCCGGTTAGGGACAGCGCCTTGTCGTCCTGGCCGGTGTAGCCGAAGCAGCCGTCCTTTTCCTTCTGGTGGCGGTGGAGGTAATTGACGGCGGCGCGGATGGCCTCATCGGGGATGGCGGCGCCATTGAGTTTGGCCGAGCGCAGGGCCATCAGCGCCCACCCGGAACAGGAGGTGTCGGAGTCGTTGGATCCGGGGTGGTAGCGCCAGCCGCCGGTGTTGTTAGTATCCTTTTTGACGGCTTGCGCGCGCAGAATGATGCCGAGGGCCTTGGGCAGGGCCTCGGAGATGCGGCGTTGGCGCGGTGGGTCGACCATGCCGGTGGCTTCTGATAGAAACAAGGTGGCGATGTTGTGGGCATACATCGGGCCGGAGCCGCCACTGCCTTTTTCGAACAAGCCATCGGGTTTCTGGCTGGCGAGGATGTAATCGATGCAACGGTTGAGCCCGGCCGTGTACGGGCCTTCGGTGGGCAGATGGCCCTTGGATAAAAACGCCATGCCGACAAGGGCCGGCACCCCGGCGGAGTTGCCGTATTGGCCCTCGAAGGAGCCATCGGGTTTTTGAATGCGCTGCAAATAGGCGAGGGCGGTTTCGATGGCGGGGTCGGCCTTGTCCTGCCACTCGGCAAACACCGGATCAATGCCGGCTTGTTGGGCAAAAGCGGCCGGGACGGCGGGCAGGGCCAGAACGGCGAGGAGGGTGGAAAATGTCAGAAGTGGTTTGGCAAATCTCCAAGGCAGGGACCTTTTTCCAAAAGGTCCGGCTGGGGGTTTGGCTAGGCCTGTCTGGTTAGGTCGAATTTCTGAAGATCCGCTGGCGGAGTGGTAGCGCAGGATCCTCCACAGCCGGCCTAACATCCCGGGTGGCGGCCCCGTCATCTCTAGCGGAGCCGCACCCACCGGACGCCTCGGAGAGGCGTCCCTGCCCATATTCGCGCAGGTGCTTTGGATGCTCGGCTTCATCGGTTGCTGGCTTTGGAGATTTGCTCGAAATAACGGCGGACCAGATCGCGGTATTCCTCGGGCATGGCACTGGTGGCCGACCCGCTGACATCGGACTTGAGGGAGGATTTGATTTTCTCCCAATCCGCGACGGATAGACCGAGCTTGGCTAGCTCCGGTGGCACGCCGGATCCCGCTTGCGCGGTGCGTTGACTCTCGTCGGGGTTGCCGCCCGGTTGGCCGGGTTGGCCCGGTTGACCCGGTTGACCCGGTTGACCCGGTTGACCCGGTTGACCCGGTTGACCCGGTTGACCCGGTTGACCCGGTTGGCCCGGTTGGCCCGGTTTGCCGGGTTGGCCGGATGCTTGTCCTTGCTGCATGGCGCTCATGGTGGCGGCGGCGGCTTGGGCGAGGGCCTGGGCGGCGGCGCTGGCCTGGCTGGCGGCGGCGGCCTGGGTGTTGGCGGTGGCGGCTTGCGACGCTTGTTGGAAGGCCTCGGCGAGGGCTTGGCCGGGAACCGGCGCTTGTTGCGAGTTGGCTTGTTGGGATGCCTGTTGGGATGCCTGTTGGGATGCCTGTTGGGATGCCTGTTGGGATGCTTGTTGGGATGCTTGTTGGGATGCTTGTTGGGCTTCGCTGGCGGCCTGGGTGAGTTGGCTGGCCGCTTGTTGGAGTTGCTGGGCTGACTGGCCGTGGCTGGCGGCGGCATCGGCCGGCTTGCCTTGGGAGCTGGCCTGGGCCGCCTGTTGCGCCTGACTGGCCGCTTGTTGGGCGGCTTGAGCCGCCTGCTGCATGGGACCGGAAGCAGCATTGACTTGCGGCGACTCGCGAATGGCCTCGGCGAGTTGCGCGGCGGCCTCGGCCGCTTGTTGCTCGGCAGCGGCGGATGGCGTGTTAGACGGATCTGCCGGATTGGCCTGGTTCTGTGCTTGTTGTTGGAGAGCGGTTTGGGCGGCGGCCTGGGCGCTGGCTTCGGCGGCGAGTTGGGTGGCGGATTGTGCTTGTTGGGCGAGGGCGGCGGCCTGGGCTTGCGGGTGTTGTTGGGCATCCTGACGGATGGCCTCGGCGAGGTTGTTTTGTTGTTGTTGCCAGGGTGCGGCTGGCGGCGTCGGCGGCGTCTGGGGGGTGGAATTGGCGGCGGTTTGGGCGGCTTGTGCGGCTTGGTTGGCGAGTTCGCGTTGTTGTTGTTCGAGTTCCTTGAGGCGGGCGTAATCCTGCACCTGCGGATCGCCGCGTTGGATGGCATCGCGCAATTGATCCAACTGTTGTTCGGCCTTGACGGCGTTGTCGCGGGCGGCGGCGGCGCTTTGGTCGCGCTGTTGCGGGCTGTCCTGCAGCGGCGTGTTTTCCAATTGTTGGCGCGCTTGTTCGACGCTTGCGGCGGCCTGCTGCACTTCCGGCACCAACGGCGCGTGGAACGATTCCGGCAGGCGCGCGGCGAGTTGGTCGAGTTTCTCGTGGGCGGCGGCGAGTTGTTCCCGCGCCTGTCCCAACTCCTTGCGGGCTTCTTCCGGCAGCTTTTCCTGCTGCAAGTCCGGCCGCCGACGGTCGATTTTTTCGCGGGCTTGTTGGACGAGTTGACGTGCCTGTTCCACGGTTTCGCGGGCATCCGCCTGGGTGGCGGCCACTTCCTGGCGGGCCAGCGAGGGGGCGCCGTCGTCGATGCGGATCATGAGCCATTCGCTGGTGCCGACGCCCGGGCCGGCGAGGCTGGCGGGGCGTGAATCCTCGACCCGGATGCGGAGTTTGAAGGTGCGTGATTGCGGCCAGCGGGTGCAGAGGGTGGCGAGTGATTGGCGGAGTTGGCCACGCCACAGCGGCGGCTCCGCACTGCCAACCCGCGGCGGGGTGTCGAGCGGCAGACGCGTGGCGCCGCCGGCTTCCGGCTCGACTTCCAACTGCACCGCGCCGAGGCCGACGTCCTCGCCGATTTCGTAGTTCTTATCTAACAAATCGTTGGCACGCAGGCGCAGTTCCTTGGGCAGGGTGCCGAGCCATTTCACTTGCGGCGGGGCATCGGCGCGGGATTCGATGCTGAAGCGGGCGGCATCGCACTCGCGGTTGAGGTGGTGTTTGAGGATGACGCGGGCGACGCTGCGGCCGGGTTTTTCCAGCGTGCAACGGAATGATAGAAAGCCGCCGTCCGCCGCGCGTTCGTGCGTGGTGTTGCCCGCCGCTTGTTCGTCGATTTCAGTGCGCACGGCGGTGATTGGCATGCTCAGCTTGGAACGCAGCTCGATCTTGGTGCCGGCGATGGCGGTGATGGTATCGCCCAGGGCCTGCTCGCGGGCGGCCCAACCAGTGTATGCGGGATACTCATAACGGACCTGCGGGTTGGTCAGGCGCGGCACCGGCCACACCGTCACTTTGTAGCGGTCGCTGGTGTCACGCCCGGAGCGGACCTCGTACTCAAAACTCCGCTCGGCGCGGCCCAGTTGATAGGTTGATAGCTTGTCCTGCGGGTCCATCGGCATGACCAACGCGGGGGTATCCTGAAAATACAGGACGAGTTCGAGCGGGTGGCGGGCACCGGATGCTTGGCTGGCGGTGATTTTGAAGGCATCGCCTTCGATCAACTCGGCCGACCCCGGCTTGACACTGATGCGGCCTGCGGCGTTGCCGAGGCTGGAAACGGGCACCAGCGCCCGCACCACATGCCGCACTGTCAGGTTGGGCCACAAGAAAAACAAAGCGGTCCACACCAACAACAAGGCGGCGACCGGCCACAGCCAGCGATGGGCGCGGCGGGATGTGACTTCCACCTGCGGGTTGATTTGTTGGAGGCATGCGGCGGCCTCTTTTGCCAGATCCTTTAACAACTGCGCCGAGGTGCCGTTGGTGCCGTTGGAGGAAACCTCCAGCACGGTGCTGACGCGTTCATCGAGTTCGGGATGGCGGATTTCCAGCCAGCGGGCGATGCGCACCAATTCGAGCGGCCGGTGCAGTGGCAGATACCACGCCATCACGGCGACGCTGGTGACGCCGGCCACACCCAGCAACAGGCACAACCAGCGGACGGCCACGGGCAGCGGTGCGAAGGCATAGTCGATGGCGGCGAGGGCGAGCAAGCCGGCGAGGGCGGCCGCGGCGGTGATGAGTGAGCCGCGGGTGGAGAGGACCTGGCGGATGCGTTGGCGCAATTGGCGCAGCACCGGTTCGAGGCGGGGTGCGATGGGCGGGTTGGGATTCATGACCGGGAGTGGGTGATGAGACTTTACGGCAGGCCGGCATTGCGTCGCAACCACCATTCTGTCGTCAGCACTAGGGCAAGTACAGCAAAAACAAGGGCATTGTCCCACAGCGGCGTTTCGCGGATTTCGTGGCGCTTGGCCCCTTCGGTTAGAAACAGCGGCAACAGCGAGGCAATGTCGGCCGGCCCCACCACCTTGCCACCGGAAGCGGCGGCAGCCTCGTCCAGCAAGGCGCGGTTGAGGGTGGTGTCGGCCAGTTCAACCGGGCCGCGGCCGGCAATGATCCTGAAGCCGGTGGTCAGGGACTTTTTGTCTTCGGCGGCGAGCAAGGCGGCGGCCTGTTTGCCGACGAGGCGCACGGTATGGGCGCCGGGGCTGCGGATGGCGGCGGCCTTGCCCTCGTGCAGTCCGTTAGATCCGGCGATGGGAGTGAGCGGCACGCTGGCGACGACCTTGCCATCGCGGAGGATGTCCGCGCTCAATGCCGGATCGGTGAGTGGATTGAGGTTGGCGTCGCGGAGGCGGGCGGTGATGGTGATGGGATCGTCGGCAGTGTAGGTGAGTTGGTCGGTGCCGAGGGCGACATGGTTCGATCCGGCGCGCAGCAAGGGGCCGGCCCCCCAGCGCACCAGGTTGCCCCAGAAGCGGTGGTGATGGACGTCACCGGCGCCCTCGCGGAGGCGCCAGGTGCGGTCGGTTAGAACGGCGGCGACCTTGCCGTGGCCGGTTTGGCGGGTGACCAGCAAGGCTTGCTTGGACTCGGTTTGGCGGCGGCGGGCCAGGCTATCAAGTGCCTCGCCGAGGCTGGCGGGTGCGGCGGATTCGGCGGATTCGGCGCGGGTGGTGGAGGAATCCTCCACGGCGCTCAGCAGGATTTCCGCACCGTCCTTGACGCTGGTGACCGGGTGGCGCCATTGCAGGATGGGAAAGGTTGACCAGATTTGCTCGTTGGAAATGCTGCCGGTGGCGTGGTTGGTGACGGGATGATGGCGGCCCTCCGGTGTTAGAGAAAACCGGAATGGGGGGCTGGCATTGTCGGCCACGGGGTTGTAATTCCAGCCCGGATCAAGTGGCAGCAATTCGCGGGCGGTCTCGGCGGTGAGCGCATGCGGCATGTGATTGGGGCCGGCCACGAAGACCAGCAGCGTGCCGCGTTCCTTGACGCAGCGGGAAAGGATCGTCCAGGTGGAGTCCGGGATCGCGGCGGGCGGCAGGTCGCCCAGAATGATGACGTCGAACTTGCGCCATTCCGCCTCATTTTCCGGCAGGCGGGTGGCGGCGGCCTGTCCGAACGGGCGCGAGGCGGAGGCGGCGACGTCCGTGAGGGTTTGGCCCGCTGCCTGTTCGGGGTTGAGCAGCAGCCATTGCAGGTGGACCGACTTGTCGCGGCCATAGAACAAGTTGCGCAGGTAGCGGAACTCCCAGCGTGGCAAGGCATCGACGAGCAGGACATTGGTGCGGGCCTCGGTGATGGAGGTTTCGAACGCCCATTGGTTGTTCGCGGGAAAGCGTTCGCCGCCCAGCGGGACGATTTCTATCTGATAGCCGCCGGTCCCGCCTTGCTCGGGGAGGTGGACAAACTTGACTTCCTCACGGTAGCGGTCCTGCGGAATGGTGACCGTCTTTTCTTCTATCAGTTTTTCGCCACACGTCAGGCGCACCTTGGCTTGGGTGCCCTTGTAGCCGTCAAATTTCAGGTCCGCGGCGATGCGCATCCGGTCGCCAAGGTGGATCGCGTCGGGCGAGCGCACCGCGAGCACGGAGGCGTCGCGCGGCGGATTGAGGCTGCCGATGGCAACGATGCCGAGCGGGGCATCGAGGGTGCCGAAGCGGCGGGTGCTGTCCTCGACGCGCGCCGGGCGGTTGTGGCGGCCGTCGGTCAGGATGAGGGCGCCGGCGAGCTCGTCCGGCGGGATTTGTTCGAGCACGTTATCGAGAGCGGCGGCGATGTCGGTGGCCTGGTCCCAGCCGCTGGCGGTGGCATTGGGGCCGGTTTCCGGGCTGCGTGCGAAGTGGAACTCGCTGACGCGGACGCGTTCGCGCAGTTGGGTGAGGATGCCGGAGGTTTCGACCGCCTTGCGGGCGAGGCTGGCGCGCGAGTTGACCGAGCCATCGTCGAAGATGTTCATGGAAGCGGAATCATCCCACAGCACGGCGACCTGGCGGTTGTGCTGGAGTTTGACCGAGCGCACGTAGGTGGGTTCGATGAGGATCCATGCCAGGACCGCCAGCGCGGTTAGACGCAGCGCTAACAACTGCCGCGAGCGCCGTCGATCGAGCGTGCGGGCTTCGTAGCGATATAGCAAAACCAACAACTCGGCGGCCACGGCCAGCGCGCAAGCGATGGCGCCGGGCGGCCACTCGGGAGCGATGCGGACGAGGCGCCCGAGTCCTGTTAGGGCGGCCCACAAGCCGGCAATCATGGCCGCGATGCGCGCGCCGCTTGGCCACCAGGTGCGTGGGTTCACCGCCAGCCTCCTTTCTCGATAGGCACCGGCGAGGTGTCGCCAAACTCGATGCTGACTGCGTCGCCTGCGCGCCGCGAGCGCGAGACCCAGCGCGCCAGCGCGGTTTCCAACAACAGCAGCAGCACTGCGGCCACTGCCATGGTGCGGGTGATTTCGCGGCCAAAGCCGCGGCCGGAGAGCACCGCCAGAATGTCGGCCACCGATTGCGGCAGGATCACATCCAGGCGGCCCCGCAGTTGGGTCAGATCGGTTTCTGTCAGGGTGTCGATGCGGCTCTCGGCGATATCGCCGCGCACCACCACCGGCAGCGGCGTGGTGACGGCTTCCCCGGTGATGGACTCGCGCAGTTCGGGCGGCAGCTTGACTTGATAGAGGCCGGGCACCGCGGCGCCATCGATGCGGAGTTCGCGCCCGCGCCTGCCTAACAAAACAGCCGCCTTGCGGACGCCTCCGAGGGGATCGATCGCCTCGTAGGTGGGCGGATTTTTATCGGCGAGCGGGAGCCAGGCGGTGGCGGGGATGATTTGGCGGGAGCCACCGGGGGGCGTCCACAGCACCCGGGCGAGGGCCTGGCCGGCGGCTTGCTCGTAGAAGGCCTCGAAGGCGACCGGCTTGCCCGCTTCGAGGCGCAGCCGGGCTTTTTGCGCCGGCTCATTCACCCGTTGCTCCAACACGGTTTTGCCGGCGAGCTTGAGGGTCATGTGCTCGACCACCTCGCATTCGATCAGGTATTCACCGCTGATAGGCGGCAGCAGCGTGGCCTGCCACTGCGCGGCAAAGTGGGTGGCCGGCACGTTGCGGCCGGGCGGGCTGCCACCCCACCTGAAATCAATGACCGGATCGATCCTTTCCAACAAGGGCTTGCCCAGGCTGGCATTGCGCCGGAAGTAGCGCGCGGCGAGGCCGCCGGAGGCGCGCGAGTCTAACACAACCGATGGATTCCAGGCGGGATTGAGGTTCCAGGAGACGCCGCCGCCGGCGGCCCAGGCGATGAGTTCCTGAACGAGCGGGACAAAGCCGGCGCGACCGGGAAGATTGCCGGCGCGCGCATCGAAGGCACACGTGGCCACCACGCATCGCCCGCGACCATAGCTGTGGGTGGCGAGAAACGCGTCGCCATTGCCAAAGGCGGCGGCCAGACTGCCCTCGCCGGGTCGCAGGGTGGCCTGGCGCCACCGCCGGATCAGCGCCCCTCCCAGATCGGAACGCCGCCCCCCGCCGGCCCACTCCAGCGCGACATGGTGAAAACTGTTAGGGTCGGGGCCGACGCCTTTTTCCAAGACCACTTCGCCACCTAACATCAAGGGCAGCAGCGCGCCCACCGGGCCATCCCAGGCGTTGTAGAACGCGGGCTCCGCGCGCGGTCCCGCCCACACCACCAAGCCGGCACCCGCGGCGGTGCGATCCGCCACGGCCGCCGCCATGGCCGCCGGCAGGCGGGCCACGTCGGCGAGGACCACCACGTCGGCACCCGCGAGGGATTCCGCGGTGACGTCGGGCGCGGCGACGACCAGCGGGTCCATCATGAAATCCTTGCCGGCCTGGCCGCCGCCGATGAGGGCCAGGGCGGGGGCCAGGGCCAGGGCGGTGTGACTGGCGGCGCGTTCGAAGAAACTGCCGACCGGGTTGCCATCCACCAGCACCACCCGCAGCGCCTTGCGCACCGCCACGACTTGGTCGGCGCGGTCGTCGCCGGCGATGTCGTCGTGACCGGAGAGGCGGGCGGTGACCACGTGCAGGCCCGGGGTGGTGAAGCGGTGGCGGGTTTCGATGCTTAGGGTTTGGCCGGGAATGAGCAAGCCAAGCGCTTCACTGGCCACTTGCCTGCCATCCACGTTCAACAACAAAGTTCCGGGGGTGATGGTCTGATTGCCGGTGTTGACGACTTCGGTGCGCAGCAGGCAGGCGCGGTCGGTGCCGACCAGCTCGCGGGTGGTGGCCAGTGAGGCGATGCCGGCATTGCGCAGCGCGGGGGCTTGCGGGAAGCTGCGCAGCAGCAGGCGCGGCTTGGCGGGGAGGGTTTTCCATGCCTCCGCCAACGACTGCCAGGCACCGGCATTGTCGAAGCGCCAGCCATGACGCTGCGAATCGGTTAGGACGATGATGTCTTTGTTAGGTCGTTCCCCCGCCGCCAGGATGAGGGTGGCCTTGGCGAGAGCCTCATGGGCGGAGAAGGTGCCGCCGGTGGCATGCAGGCCTTCGAGTTGGGAGAGGATGTCGATGCGGTGCGAGACCGGTGTGTTAGAAAGGGCCTGGGGCGAGGGGCCGCCGAGGATGATGGCGAAGGCGGTGCTGCGCGGCGCCTCCTTGACGATGCGGCGCGCCTCGTCCAGCGCGTCGTCAAACAAGGTGCGCGTGCCCGCAGCGCGGGTCATCGAGGTGGAGGCGTCGATGATGAGCACCACATCGCGGCGGCCGCTGGTTTCGAAGCGCCGCAGGTTGAGCCAGTGGTCCATCACGATCATGCCCAGCGCGAGGCAAAACAAGGCGATGGCGGCGGCACGCACGAGCAGGCGTTCGCGGGCGGCATTGAGGACAAACGACGCCCCGAAGAAACCCACGCCTAACAAAATTGCCGGGAGCACGAAGGTCCACGGGGTGGGGGCGTCCGGTGGCACAAAGGGTCGGGCGATGGCGAGCGCGGCGAGGGCGAGCAACAGGCAGCGGGCGGCCATCAGCAGCAGATCTTCCCATTCCATGCGCCGCCGCCGCTCGGACAGGCTGTCCATCAGGAAGCGCATCGCGCCCCAATCGACCGGCTTGGCGGCCTGGCGCCGCACCAGATGCACGATCACCGGGATCGAGACCCCGGCGAGGGCCAGCAGCAACCATGGATGGAGGAAGAGCATTATCTAACGGCTTCGTTTGGCGTGCATGCGGCGCCCGATGTAGCGCAGCAGGGTTTGCCGCAGCGGGTGTTTGGTGTTGACCGGCACGTAGTCGGCGCGGAGGTTGCCACAGGCGGCCTCGAGCGTGCGCACGAACCGGCCGATGCGTTCCAGATAGGCGGCGCGCACCGCATGCGGGTCGATGCGCAACATGGGGGATACTTTTTCGAGGTCGCGGAATTGTTGGTACCCGGAAAATGGAAACGTCAATTCCTCTTCGGCCATGAGGTGGAAGACGACCAATTCATGCTGGCGGAAATCGAAGTGATGGAGCGCCTCGACGATGCGCGCGGGCTCGTCAAACAAATCGCTGATGACAACCACCACCCCGCGGCGCGGGATGCGTTCGGCCACGTCGTGGAGCACCGCGGCGGCATCGGTATCAGCACCGGCTTTGCTGCGGTCGAGCACTTCGAGGATGCGCCGCACCTGGCTCGGGCGGCTGGCCGCCCTGACAAATTCCAGCGGCTTGCGGTCGAAGGTGACCAGGCCGGCGGCGTCGCCTTGTTTGATAAACAGATAGGCCAGCGCCGCGGCCAGGTACTTGGCGTAGGCCAGCTTCGACATGGGCTTGCCGTCGAGCACGGCGGCTTGCTTGCCGGTATAGGCCATTGAGCCGCTGACATCCACCGCGAGGGTGGTGCGGAGGTTGGTTTCCTCGATGTATTGGCGGACCACGTTGCGGTCGCTGCGAGCCATCACGCGCCAATCGAGCGTGCGCGGGTCGTCGCCGGGCGCGTACGGCCGGTGTTCCGCGAACTCCATCGAAACCCCCTTGTCCGGACTGGTGTGCTTGCCGGTGAGAGTCCCCTGCATGCGCCGCCGCGCCAGCCATTCAAGCCGGCG
>JBILFE010000473.1:0-3759 GCA_044351705.1 Luteolibacter sp.
GCAGAATGCCCGGGCCGTCCGGGCATTCTGCCCGGATTCAAATGGGCTCATGCAGTTTCCCTAACCACTATCATGTCCCGGCACGTGTCAGGATGCCTGAGGCTGCTTCCGTTCGCCCTTTTTCTAACATTTACCAGCCTGTCCCCGGCCCAGACGCCGCGTATGACGGTGCGTCAGGACGACGGCTCGAGCAAGCGCTTGCGCATCGAACAAGCCGACGTGGCGGTGCGCTTTCTCGGCGACATCGCGGAGACGGTGTTGGACCTGAGTTTCCGCAACGACGGCGAACGCGCGGTGGAAGGCGAGTTTGTGTTGCCGCTGCCGGAGGGGGCCACGGTGTCCGCTTATGCACTTGATGTAAACGGCAAGATGCGGGCAGGCGTGGCCGTGGAAAAACAACGCGCCCGCACTGCCTACGAATCGGTCAAGCGCCGCATGATCGATCCCGGAATCGTTGAACGCGAAGCCGGTAACATCTATCGCACCCAGGTCTATCCGGTGCCGGCTAAGGGCACCAAACGCCTGCGCATCAGCTACACCGAAACCTTGCGGCCATCCGCGCAGGGGATGGCCTACGCACTGCCGCTGGATTTTCCGGATCCGTTAGGATCGTTCTCCTGCCAACTGCGCGGTGCCGCGGCGGGGACCCTGCGCGTGACCGCTGCCGCCGGCCTCACATTCACGCCGGGTGGCGCCGGTGAACTCAGGGCGGACGGCAAGGAGGTCCGGCCGACCGGGATCTTGCAACTGGTGGTCACGCCGCCCGAGGGGCCGCAAATGATTTTTGAAAACGAGGTGCAACCGGCGTTTTTTCTCAGCGACCGCGTGCCGGATATTGCCCCCCGCGCGCGCCCCACCCCGGCCAAAGTGCAGCTCGTCTGGGATGCCTCCAGGTCCGGTCTCGGTCGCAACCACGCGGCGGAGTTGTCTCTGCTGGAAGCGTGGTTGGCCAAACTCGGCACCACCCGGGTGAGCTTGCACCTGCTGCGCGACCGCGTCGAGGACGGCGGTGAGTTTGAGATTCACGGCGGCCGCTGGTCAAAGCTGAAGCAGGCGCTCCAACAAGTGGATTACGATGGGGGCAGCGACTTGTCGCGGCTGCAAGTCACCGCCGGACAAGCGGATCTGGTGGTGTTGGTGAGCGATGGCGTTGCCACGCTGGGTGCCTGCCTGCCGTCCGTTGTCGTGCCCTTGGTGTTCATCCGCAGCGGGACGCTGACAACCCCGCCGCAGGCATTGGCCCGGTTGGCGCTCAGTTCCGGCAGCGCGGCGATTGATCTAACCACCGACACCAAGACCGAGGCCATGTCCAAACTCACCCAACAGCCGCTGCGCTTGCTCGGCATCGAGGACAGCAACCTCGCGACAGTGGTGTTAGATCAAGCCGTGCAGCCCGGCAAGATGTTGCGGATCGTCGGCACCTTGCGCGATCCGCGCGCCGGCCGGCTCATTATCCGCTATGGCTTTGACAACGACACGGTGACCGCCCGCGAGCTTGCCTATCAACCCGGTGGTCAGCCCGGCGGCATCATCCGCCGCCTCCACGCGCAGCGCGTCCTCGCCCAACTCGAACAACAGGAGCATCCGGATCCCAAACAAATCATCGACCACTGCAAGCGCAATGGACTCGTCAGCGACCACACCTCGTTGATCGTGTTGGATCGGATAGAAGACTACGTCGAACACCAAATCCCGCCGCCCGAACCGGAATTGCTGGCGGAATTCAATAAGCGCGTCGCGGAGCAGGCCGCGCACCGCAATTCTAACTACGGGTTGTTCCGCTTGTTTGCGGATGCCTGGGAGTATCGGCTTCACGAGCACGGGCAACGCTTTCCCGGCTACGAGGCGTTGCTGCTGCCCCGCATGCGGCAGGTGCGGATTTGGAAAGCGGCCATTGAGTCGCAGTTCGCGCCCGCCCAACGCGATGCCGCCGCCTTCGCCACCGTCGCGGGTTGGTTGGACAAGGCATCGGTCGTGATCGCCAGCAAGCCGGCGCTAAAGACCACTGACGATTACGCGGCGTGGCGGCAGGCGGTCGATGACTTGCAGGCGCAAGGGCCCAAGCTGGCGCAAACCCCGCTTCATCTTCCGCCGGCCGGCCAGCCGCTCAGCGTCTCGGTGCGGGGCCTGGTCACCACGCCGGGCAGGGTTGTTGGCGAGTCCGGCATGACCCTGCGCCAGGCCATCGCCAAAGCCGACGGTCTCCATGCGTTAGGCTCGCCCGCCAACGTCGCCCTCTATCGAAACGCCGGCAAGATCGTCTATAACATTGCTAGCGGCCAATTTCAGGATATTCAACTTTTCCCCGGCGATATGGTGGTGGCCGGCCAGTCGGATCCGTTGGATGGTGGTGGTGTTGACCCCTTCGCCGAGACGCCCAGCCCGCCGCCCGACCCCGGCGCAGGCGAGCCGATCCGCGACCAACGCGACCTGTGGCTCGCGCCAGGCGCGAAAAGCGGCGGGTACCTGCCCGAGTCAGACCCCATCCCGGCAGACCCTCCGGCGCTGAGCCGCCGCGCAGTGGCGCTAAGGCCTGACCCGCCGCCGGATCTATCAGGAAGCGGGTTCCCCGTCACGCCGGCCACGCCGACGGGTCGCCGGTCACGTGGAAATTCCCCGCCGCAGTTGCCCAATCGGGCGGGACAGCCAGGCGAGGTGCCAGCGGCGGCGTCCAGTGAGATTGCCACCAGCCCGCGCCCGACCGAGGCCGCCGCCACCCAAGTGGCTAACACCGCGCCCGCCAAGGCCGCGCCTGTGCCGGTACCCGCAGTGCCCGATCTAACGGCCTTTGCCAGCGCGGTTGCCGCGGGACATGACCCGGTTGCCGCTTATCGGAAACTGACGGGCGCGCACATCTATCAGCCTGACTTCTATGTGGCAGCCGCGCGGATCCTGTTTGCCAGGCAACACGTCGAGCTCGCCCGGCGGGTGCTGTCCAATCTAGCAGAGGCGGGCGATGTGGCCACGCTCCGCAGTTATGCCTATTGGCTGGCCGAGTTTGGCCAGGTGGCGGAGGCCGCTGCCGTGTTGGGCTCGGTCGCCGGGGATGATGCCGCAACCCTGCAGGTGGTGTTTGACCGGGCTTCCATTCTGGCGACTGGCGGCGAACAGGCGGCGGCGACCGACGTGCTGTCCGCTTTTCTCGTCAAGCTTGCGGGGTATGAAGCCCGCGACCTCGCCGTCCACCCTGAGTTCGGCTCGGTCTACCGCTACGGCTACCTCGCCGCTGCCGCCCTCGTTGAATTCAACGCGGCCCGCCGCGGACTCGCCCCACCCGCGCCCCATCCGTTGGCACACGCCAAGGCGAATTACCGCCAGAACCTCGCTTCCGACATCCGCGCCGTGGTGGCCTCGACCGGGGCCTATGACTCCCTGCGTCTTTTGGTTAGGGAGCCCGGCGGCTTCGAGTCTTCAAGCGACGCCAGTCCGAGCACGTGCGGCGGCCGGATCGCGACCGCGGGATTCATGCAGGAATACACGATCCGCCATGCCGTGCCGGGAACCTATCAGATTTCCTGCGTGGCGTCCGCGCCGGCCACGGTGCGCGCGGTGATTCACAAGAACTGGGGCCGGCCTAACCACACGTTCAAGGTGGTGACCCTGTGGCTGGAGGCCGGCAAGCCACAGACACTCGGTGAGGTTGAATGCGAGTTTGCGCCGCAACCTGAGTGAGCCGCAGGCTTCGGGGTTAGACAAAAGCATCTGCTGCGTGTGGGCATTTATCAAGGCGCGAAGGCGATGCGCGGTGGCGATGAGGGG
>JBILFE010000474.1:0-3755 GCA_044351705.1 Luteolibacter sp.
TGAGAAGAGTTTTATGATTATTTCAGTGGCATCAGTGGTCCTCAGTGCATTCAGTGGTAAAAATCGTCACGCAAAATCATAAAATCCCCTTAACTTGACGCGCATGACCTCCGGGGCGTCCGGCGGGGGCGGGTCCGCCACGATGAAAACCCTTCGCGGCCATTCCAGTCGGTCGTTGGGGGGGGACTAACAATACCACCTTCCCCTCGTCCCAGCCGGGCGAGCCGCAACGGGCATTCTTCAGGCTCAGGGCGGTCCTCAAGTGAGGGTCGGGCCGTCCTGAGCTGTTGCTGAAGATCCTTCCGCAGGATGCGGAAGGGGGCACGCTGGAAGCGTGCGCCACCCGCCGGTTTCCAAAATAATTCCAAAAAGTTCTTGGACTTGCGGCAGGATTCGCTAGATTGCGCGTCGAGCCACCCAGTAATGAATCCATTTCCTGCAGTCGATCCCATACCGTTGCCCGCCCCGGTCCTGTTGTTCAAGGGCTTGCACATGCTTACGCTGGCGCTGCACTTTATTTCGGTGGAGTTGATGCTCGGTGGCCTGCTGGCGGCCACGTGGTTGAATCTTTTGGGGGTCATGCGGCGGGCTGACGCATCGTCGCTGATGCGATTGAATGCGGCGTCGGCGCTGGCGAAGCGCTTGCCGGTGGTGATGACCTACGTGATCAACCTCGGGGTGCCGCCGCTGTTGTTCGCGCAGGTGTTGTACGGGCGGGCGCTTTACACCAGCAGCGTGCTGATCGGTGCCTACTGGATCGCGGTGGTGTTTTTGCTGATGGCGTGTTACTGGCTGATCTATCAATTTGCCGCCGGCGCGGAAAAGGGCAAGGCGGTGTGGTGGCAGGGGTTGCTGGCATGGCTGCTGGCCGCTTCCATCGCCAAAATTTACACCACCAACATGACCCTGATGCTGCGGCCCGAAGTTTGGGGCCAGATGTATGAGACCACCGCGCATGGCTCGCAGTTGCCAGCGCATGATCCGACCGCGGCCCCGCGCTGGTTGTTCATGCTGGCGGGCGGGTTGTGGGTGTCGGGCATCTGGATGATCTGGCTGGCGGGCCGCCGTGTGTTTGAGGATCCGGTGCGCAGTTATCTGGCGGCCAATGGCGGGCGCTTGGCGGCGGTCATGCTGGTGGCCCAGGCATTCATCGCAGCCTGGGTGTTGCGGGCCCAGCCGCAGGTGGTGAGCGACGCGCTGGCTGCCAACCCGCTGGCGCGTTACGCGGGCATGGTCTGTCTGGTGGCCGCGGCCTTGACGGTTTTGTTCGGGCTGTGGGCGGCGCTGAAAAAGCCGGTCAGCCGTGCGGCGGGGTGGCTGGGTGCCACCTTGTTGTTAGTGACGATGTCGGGGGTGGTTATCTATCGGGATACGCTGCGGGACTTGACGTTGTTGAGCAAGGGCTATGATGTGTGGCAGCGGCAGGTGACCACCAACTGGGGAGTGGTGATTTTGTTTGTGGTGGTGTTTGTGGGCGGCTTGGGCGTGATGGCTTGGTTGGTTTCAGTGATGATGAGGGCGAAACCCGTTGCGGAAAGGGTGATGAAATGAGCCACGAAAATTCCAACATGCAACACCAAGCCCAGCCGCCGCTTCCGGACGAACCCCCGCAGTCAGCCACGCGCCGCGCGTTTACCAAGGTAGTCGCTGGTGGCGTGGGGTTTTGTTATGCGGCGGCTATCGGCTACCCGGTTTACCGGTTCTTGAATTCCCCGGTTGAGAAAGCCACCCTGGCCGCGGCCGTGACCGAGATCACTTTGAAGGACGCCCAAAAACTGCCGTCGGGCAGTGCGCTTATATTCAAGTTCGGGGCCGAGCCATGCTTGTTGATTCATTTGCCGGATGGCAAGTGGGTGGCCATGAGCGCCAAATGCACCCATCTGGGATGCACGGTGCAGTACGAACCTGACAAGGCGCGCATTTTCTGCGCGTGCCATGGCGGCACCTATGATCCGACCAATGGCCACAATATTGCCGGGCCTCCCCCCAAGCCGTTGAAGAGCTTTGTGGTCAAGGCGGTGACGGACACCGAAGTTGTTGTTTCGAGGGTATAGATGCGCACTATGAAACCAATGATCCAAGCCGTTTACGCATGGGCGAATGAGCGCCTCAACCTCGATGACATGCTGCATTTCGCGCAGAAAAAAACCGTGCCCGAGCACCGCCATTCGGCCTGGTATTACTGGGGCGGCGTGACCTTGTTTTTCTTTATGGTGCAGGCCATCACCGGCGTGCTTTTGTTGCTCTATTACCGGCCCGGCCCCGATGCCTACGAGTCGGTGCGCCAAATCACCTATGACATCCACTTCGGCTGGCTGATCCGCTCCGTGCACGCATGGGCCGCCAACTTGATGGTGGTCTGCATATTTGTGCACATGTTCTCGGTGTTTTTCATGAAGGCATACCGCAGCCCGCGTGAATTCGGTTGGTGGAGCGGCCTCGCCCTGCTGATGATGGCCATGCTCTTCGGCTTCAGCGGCTACCTCCTACCGATGAATGAACTCGCCTATTTCGCCACCAAGGTGGGCTTGGAAATTCCCGCCACGATGCCGGTGATCGGGCCGATCATGGCCGATTTGGTGCGGGGCGGCTTGGAGGTCAACGAGTTCACGGTGCACCGGTTTTTCGCCTTGCATGTGGTGGTGTTGCCGGCGCTGTTTGTACCGCTGTTAGGGTTTCATTTGTGGCTGGTGCAGAAGCATGGCAATGCGCTGCCGCCGAGCGAGGAAGCGCGGCCGCCCGAGCAGCGCCGCAACATTCCGTTTTTCCCCAACTTCATGATGAAGGACATGGCGATGTGGCTCATCGCACTCAACGTGCTGGCGGTGCTGGCGGCATTGTTTCCGTGGGATCTGGGCCAGGCCGCCGATCCGCTCAAACCGGCGCCGCGGGGGATTCATCCGGAATGGTATTTCATGAGCCAGTTCCAGGTGCTCAAGGTTTTCGGCAACTGGCTGCCGGGGGCGGCGGGCGAGATTCTCGGGCTGGCCTGGTTTTCGTTAGGCATGCTGCTGTGGACAATCATTCCGCTTTACGATCCCAACCGTGATTCGGGCCGGCGCGGCCGCCGCGCGACCTATTTCGGGCTCTTGGCGTTGTTCATCCTGATTGTCACCACGGGGTGGGGGTACTGGGCGATTCAAAGCGAAACCCAACCCGACGCCACGCCTGTGCCGGTCAAGGCGGGCGTCGCCCCAACTCCTGCGGCCGGAACCCCGAAGTAATCTGCGAGCATTATGAACTATCCATTCTGGGACGTCCCCCATATCGGCAGCGGCTGGGTGATTGGCATCATTGCCATTTTCCACATCATGATTTCCCACTTCGCGGTGGGCGGCGGGCTGTATCTGCCGCTGGCCGAGCGCAAGGCCCTGCGCGAAGGCCGCGAGGACTGGTTGCAAACATTGCGCGGCCACTCCAAGTTTTTCCTCATTCTAACCGGAGTGTTCGGCACCGTCTCGGGTGTCGGCATCTGGTTCGCCATCGGCCTGGCCAACCCCGAGGGCACCAGCACCTTGATCCATAACTTTGTCTTCGGCTGGGCGATCGAGTGGGTCATGTTCATGGTCGAGCTGAGCACGGCGGTGGTGTATTACTACACGTGGGGCCGCGTTTCCGACAAACTGCACCTCAAGGTGGGTTATGTTTATGCAGTTACTTCGTTTCTAACATTGGTCGTCATCAACGGCATCCTGGGTTTCATGATGATGCCCGGCGAGGCGTGGCTGGCGGTGGCCGGCACCGGCCAGGAAGCC
>JBILFE010000475.1:0-3751 GCA_044351705.1 Luteolibacter sp.
GTATCAGTGGCAATCAGTGTTTCAGTGGTTTCTTTGGCACGATTTACCAGAACCCGGTGGGTTTTTATAACTACCCCCTTAACTTGACGCGCATGCCCGGAGGTGCGTCCCTGCCAAAGTCGTGTCACAGCGGCATGGCAGGGACCGTTTTCCAAACGGTCCGGTTGGGACGAGGCGAAGGTGTTATTGCTAGATCGAATCACCCAATGACCGGCTGGAATGGCCGCGAAGGGTTTTGATCATGGCGTCCCTGCCCCCACTGGACGCCCCGGAGGTGCGTCCCTGCCAAAGTCGTGTCACAGCGGCTTGGCAGGGGCCGTTTTCCAAACGGTCCGGCTGGGACGAGGCGAAGGTGTTATTGCTAGATCGAATCACCCAATGACCGTCTGGAATGGCCGCGAAGGGTTTTGAGCAAGGCGGGCCTGCCCCCACCGGACGCCCCGGAGGTGCGTCCCTGCCTACTCGCGTCGCAGAGGTCATCATTGAGGGCCTCAAGCGCGCCTTGACGGTCATGACGAAACAATTGCATCATTTCCGCGTATCAGGCGTGCAACCGGGGACTGTGATGCGCCTCAGGGGCGGCCTGTCACGCAAGCCAAGCCAACCATAACCAACCATGCCCAAGAAACTGACAATCCGTGCAATCGTTTATTTCGCCATGTTGGCGTCGGCCTCGGCCGAATATCAGGGGTGGCAGCACTCGGGATCGCTGTCTGTTCTAACAACGCCGGAGGGGGCGAACCTGCCGGCCACAGCCGCGGAAGAGAACTTTCCGCTGCTGGTGCGCTTGAACAAGGACTGGTTCGATTTCAGCCAGGCAAAACCTAACGGCGATGACCTGCGTTTCGCCAGTGCCACCGGCACCCCGCTGGCCTATCAGATTGATGAATGGGAAGCGGCCAAGGGGAGCGCCAGCATTTGGGTGCGCGTGCCGGTTATCAAGGGCAACGCGCGTCAGGAAATCAAGATGTATTGGGGCAAGGCCGATGCCGCCGACGAATCCAAGGGGCTGGCGGTGTTCAATGAGTCCAACGGCTATTTGAGCGTGTGGCACATGAATGACCCGGTCAAGGATGAGGTCGGCACGGTTGAATCCAAGGACACGGGCACCACGGCGGCGGCCGGCATGATCGGCAAGTGCCGGCACTTCGACGTGGGCAAGGGAATCAACGGCGGCGAAACGATCACGGCCTATCCGACCGGTTCCAGCCCGCACTCGTCGGGAGTGTGGTTCAAGGCCGAGCAGTCAAACGCATCCATCCTGGGCTGGGGCAACGATCATCCGCAAGGCAAAGTGATCATGCAGTTGTTCAGTCCGCCGCACATCAAGATCGAGTGCTGGTTTTCAGGAGCGGACGTCGGCGGAAAGAGCATTCTGCCGTTGGCCCAATGGGTTCACGTGGTGCATACCTTCCAGAACGGCGATTCCAGGATATACGTCAACGGAGTCCTTGATGGCGTTTCGACATCCACCAATGCACCGCTGGCGATCAAGAGTCCCGGCCGGATATATATCGGCGGCTGGTACAACAATTTCAAATACGTCGGCGACATCGACGAGGTGCGTATTTCCAAGGTGACGCGTTCCGCCGACTGGGTGAAGATGGAGTACGAGAACCAGAAGCCGCTGCAGACGATGGTCGGGCCGCTGGTGCAGGCGGGTTCTGACTTCTCGGTGTCCGCAACGCAGATAACTTTGTTAGAAAACAAGAGTGCCACAGTGACGGCCAAGGCTGGCGGGGCGCAGAAGCTTTACTGGGTGCTCAAGAAAGACGGGGTGGAAACCATCGCCGACGTTGACCAGTATCATTATACCTTGAACGCCGGTCGGGTGACAGGCGATCAGTCCTTCATCGTGCAGTGGCGGGCGGTATATGCCAATGAGGTCAAGACCAAGGACATCGCGGTGACGATCAAGGAAGCGATACCCGAACCGGTGTTATCCCTGAAAGCACCCACGCAATGGAATGGCCGGGACAGCATTGAAGTGGTCGCCGATATTCGCAACCTCGAGGCGCTGACCGCCAAGGGTGTTGGCGAATTGCATTATGAGTGGACCATTTCCGGCGGGGCCGTGACCAAGGAAGTGGCTCCTGGCAAATTGATTCTCAAGCGCTCACAATACACCGGGCCGATCACCGTCAAGGCGGCCATCGACAATGGCGGCGCCGCCACGGTTGCCACGGCAGCGATTGAGGTGACCGAACCCAAGACCGATCCATGGGTGCAGCGGACCCCGCAGAAAGACGAGAAGCCGGAGGACGGTCAGTTTTTTGCCCGTGATGACAACAATGAAGGCACGCTCTATTATAACGGGACCTTGGATAAGCCGGCCGACGAGGTGTTTTTGAAGCTTTACGCCGACGACAAACTCATCAAGACCGCGAGCGCAAAACCTGCGGCGGACCATGCCTATTCTCTAACCGCCAAACTCAAGGCCGGCCTGATCAAATACAAGGTGGAGTTTGGAACCAAGACCGGCGGCAGCGAGACCGTGGTGCACACCGTGGGCAATCTGGTGTGCGGCGATGCCTATCTCATTGAAGGGCAATCCAATGCCCTGGCCACCGATACGGGCGACAAATCCCCGGCGGAAACCAACGAATGGATTCGCAGTTATGGCGGCCCGACGGGACGGGGCGATGCCACCGACTGGGTCCGTGATCAATTTGACAAGATCAGGGAAACAAGCGGCCGGCGGCCGAACCTGTGGTGCAACGCGGTGTGGAAGCGGCAAAAAGATGACAAGGCCGAGCTGGGCTGGTGGGGCATGGAACTCGCCAAGAAATTGTTAGCTAGCCAGCGGATTCCAATCTGCATCATCCAGGGCGCGGTCGGGGGCACAAGGATCGACGAGCACCAGCGCAATGCGACCCATCACATGTCCCTCGCCACCATCTACGGGCGGATGTTGTGGCGCGTGGAGAATGCCAGGCTGACCCATGGCATCCGTGGCGTGCTGTGGCATCAAGGCGAAGCCGACCAGGGCTCGGACGGCCCGGACAACGGGTATGGCTCGGTGACCTATCAGCAGTACTTTATGGATATGTCGGCGGCATGGAAACAGGACATGCCAAACATCCGCCACTACTATGTGTTCCAGATCTGGCCTAACGGATGCAGCCAGGGAGGTGGTCACGGCGACATGCTGCGCGAGAAACAGCGGACCCTCTCGCGGCTCTATTCCAACATGGACGTCATGTCCACGCTTGGCATCAAGCCGGGTGGGGGCTGCCATTATCCGCTGACCGGTTGGTCCGAATTCGCCCGCCTGATGCAACCGCTCATCGAGCGGGATTTTTACGGCCGCAAGGTGCCCGAGCCAATCACCGCGCCGGATCTCAAACAGGCCTATTATGCCAGCACCGCGAAGGACGCGATCGCGTTGGAATTTGACCAACCGGTCATCTGGGTCGATGCGCTGGCCGGCCAGTTCTATCTGGATGACGCCAAGGACAAGGTGGCAACGGGCAGCGTGAGCGGCAACGTGATCACGCTCAAGTTGAAGGCCCCCGCCACGGCCGGCAAAATCACCTATCTCAAAGAACTCAACTGGAACCAGAACGACCTGGTATTCGGCAAGAATGGCATCGCTGCACTGACCTTCTGCGACGTGTCGATAGAGACCAAGCCGTAATAGACAGGAGGATGGAAACACGGGAATGGGCAGAGTTCTGGTAGCTCGCATAACCCCTCACAGAAAAGCGTGTCGACACTCACCCTATCCAAGCTCGAGTCCCACCTTTGGGAA
>JBILFE010000167.1:0-7031 GCA_044351705.1 Luteolibacter sp.
TCTTGCCGGCCAGCGCGAAAACCTTGGTGCCTTTGCTGGTGGCACTGCCGATGGCGGCAAAGGCTTCGCCGCCATGGCGCAGAATCCACGGCACGTTGGCGTAGGTTTCGACGTTGTTGATGAGTGTCGGCTTGTCGTGATAGCCCTGCTCGGCGGGGTAGGGCGGCTTGAGGCGGGGGATGCCGCGGCGGCCTTCCATGGATTCCAGCATCGCGGTTTCCTCGCCGCAGACAAACGCCCCCGCGCCTTCGAACACCTCGATGTCGAGAGCAAAGCCTGTGTCAAAGATGTTAGGTCCGAGCACGCCGCTATCCTTGCACAAGCGCAGCGCTTCGCGGAGCCGTCTAACCGCAGACGGGTATTCCGCCCGCACGTAGATATAGCCTTTGGCCGCTCCCACCGCGAAGGCGGCGATGGCCATGCCCTCGATGACGCGGAATGGAAACGATTCCATCAACATGCGGTCCATGAAGGCGCCGGGGTCGCCTTCATCGCCATTGCAAATGACAAATTTTTCGTCGGCGGTGATGGCATGGACCACCCGCCATTTGCGGGCGGTGGGGAAGCCTGCGCCGCCGCGGCCGCGCAGGCCGCTGCGGTCGATCACGTCGATGACCGCCACGGGTGTTAGATCGGTGAGGCATTTGCGCAGGCCGGCGAATCCTTCATGAGCGAGGTATTCATGGAGGTTGAGCGGGTCGATGGTGCCGAAATGTTCGGTGGCGATGTGGCGTTGGCGGCCGAAGAATGCGGCCACGCGCGGGCTCGGGTTGTCGGCAGTGCGGCCGGCTGCGAGGTGGGGGGGGGTGGATTCGCCGGCGAGCCAGTCGAGGCCGGTGGCGACGCCGCGGCGCAACCACGGCAGCAGGCCGCGCGGTTGGAAAAAGCGGGCGAGCAGGGCATCGACGCGATCCGGCTGGATGCCGGAAAATTGTTCGGGCGCATGGCCGGGGCGGGCGATTTCGATGAGCGGAGTGCGGTCGCACATCACCACGCAGCCGACGCGCTTGATGGTGGCATTGAGATGGCCCTTGGCGACGGCGGTTTGGAGTGCCTCATGGGTTTTGCCGCAGCCGCGCGCGATGCAGCACGAATCCAGGCAAATGCGGATTTCGCCGTCCGGCGTGGCGGTCGGCGGTGGTGGCTCAATGGCAAGCTTGCGGCGCTTGCGCGCGCGTGCCTCGTGGCGCACAAAATCATCCAGCATGGCAGGCACCGCCTCCCTTGTTAGATGGGCGATGCTCGTATCATTGATCTGGACGACGGGAGCGAGTGTGCAACACCCGACGCAGAAAACCTTTTCGACCGTGAAGGTGCCGTTAGCATCGGTGTCCTCATTGGCGGCGAGGTGGAGATGGTGGCGCAAGGCCTCGTGAATATTCTCCGCGCCGTGGATGTGGCAGGCGGTGCCGTCGCAGACTTTGACGTGGTGGCGGCCCATCGGGCGATGGCGGAACTGCGCGTAAAACGAGGCGACCCCGGCGAGAGTGGCCGGAGGGATCCCGGTGAGTTCGCAGACCCGGCGCAGGGCGGCATCAGGCAGATAGCGGTAGTGGGCTTGCAGCGCCTGCAGGATGGGGATTGCCTGTTCACCGCCACCACCTAACCGCTTGACGACCTCGTCGACGAGGCTCAGGTCGATGGCGGGGGCGGGTGGCTGGGTGGATATCTGCTGTTTACTTGCCATCCTTGGTGCCGATGCAAAAGAGGTGTTTTTTGCCGCGCAGGAAGATGCGGCCGGGAGCGAATGCCGGCGAGGCCCCGGTGGCTTCGCCCAGTTCGCAGCGGCCGGTTTCCTTGAAGCCGTCGTTATCCGCCTCGCCGATGATCATGACGCCTTTGGTTGATAGAAGGTGGAGGCGGCCATGGATCAGGCTCGGCGAGGCCTGGAAGGTGGTCTTGGTATCGACTTTCCAGAGGTGTTTGCCGGTGAGGGCGTCGAAGGCATAGAAGGTGCCGAAAACCAAGGTGTAGATGCGTGGCCCGTCGCAGAGCAGGCTGCACATGTCGGGCAGGCCGACGTCTTCCTGGCGCCAGAGGATCTTGCTATCGGTCACATCGCCGGAGCCATCGGGCTGGATGGCGGCGATGCAGGATTGGTCGCTGGCGACGTAGACGAGGTCGTTGACGAAGGTTGGTGAAGTGGCCACGTCGCCTTTCATGCATTTGGCCTGCCAGAGTTCCTTGCCGGTGGCCGGATCATAGGCGATAACCCACGGGTCGGCGGAGGTGATGATTTGTTCGCGGCCCTGGTGCTTGATGATGATGGGCGAGACCCATGAGTTGGCGACCTTTCTGGGCGTCGACCACACCGGTTCACCGGTGCCGGCGTCCAGCGCCATGATCTTTGACTTGCCGGCCTTGGCTTCGCCTTGATCGTAAACGACGATCACGCGGTTCTGCCAGAGCGTTAGAGATGTGGCATGACCATACATGTTTTCCGGGGTGCCCAAATTGCGGGCCCACAGGCGTTTGCCATCGGCGCTGAGGCCGGCGATGTCGCCATTGGAGAAGATCGCGAAAACGCGGCGACCGTCGGTGGCGGCGGTGGGCGCCGCAAAGCCGGTGTCCTCCATCACTTCGGGAGGTTCAGCACGCTCCCCGAGCGGCGTGCTAACCGCTTCTTTCCACACCAGGGTGCCGCTGCTGGCATCGAAGCAATAGACTTCGCGGCTCTTTGCCGTCGCTCCGGTTAGATAGATCCGGTTGCCCCACACGACGGGGGAATTTTCGCCGGGCAGGCCGATCTCCGCCTTCCACAGCACGTTCTTGCCGGTGGCACCGTCCCAAGATGTCGGCAGGTCGGGCAAGGGGGTGATGCCGGCACCAGCGGGACCGCGGAAATACGGCCAATTGCCGGCAATTTCCGCGGCGCTTGGGAACCCGCCCGGGTCGACGGCAGTACCGCTTGCGGCGGGTGAGGGGAGCACGCCCGGCGTTTCAGTTAGAGAACCCTGCCATTGTCTAACGGTGCCCCAGACCATGGCGGCAGTGAGACTGGCCAGCGCGATGGCAGTGCCGCTCACCGCCTTGGCGGCGAGTGCCGCGGAATGCGCCGGATCCCCGGGGCGCACGGATATGTTAGGAATGGCGACGGGCGGTCGGCGCAAGTGGCGGGCGAGTTTCAAGGCGGCAAGAAAGACGGCGGCTCCGCCTAACAAAAACCAGCCGCTGCGGGCGGCGAGTTGTTCGCGGCGGAAGTAATCATGGCGGAGTTGTTGGTCGAGCTGGCGGATTTGGTGTTTGAGAGGCTCGTTTTTGGGATCCTCGCGCAGGGCGGTTTTGAGTGGCAGCAACTCGCTGGCTTCGACCAAGCGCAGCTTGCCACTGCCCGGGCCGTGATGGAGGCGGAAGGTATTGAAGAGCAGCAGGCTGCCGAGAATGAGCGAAAACACCCCGGCGATCAGCGCGATGCGCGAGCAGGCCTGCGCCCACGCATTTCGTGACGATCCGGGTGGGGCAGAGCATTGATGGGTTAGATCCGGGCAACATGCCCGGTCCACGGTCGTGCTGGCATTCTGCCCGCCACCCATTTTCTCCTTGAGGTCAGCCATTGGGCTCTCCTTTCGCGGAAGCTTGCACGGGGAGGGAAGACTGCGGCTGGAAGAGGGAAGACTGCGGCTGGAAGAGGGAAGACTGCGGCTGGAAGCCGCAGTTACGTTTTTGCAGCGGCAAGCCGCGGCGCACAAGTTCGTATGGGCAACTGGAAAAACACCGCGCGCATGAGACACAGCGGCCACTGTCGGTTTCATAATCGTGCGAGCTGACCGGAAAAAAGAGGCGGGCGAGTTTCAAGATCAGGACGAGTCCGAAGGCGGCCCCGAGCCAGCGACCGAGGGTCAAGAAGTTAGACTCGAGGGCGGTGGCCTTGGTGACGACGGCTTGGCGGTCCGCGCCGTGCTGGCGGTAGGCGGTGAGTTCGTCGGGCGGAGGGGTTGCCACGCTGCCGCGTTCATCCATGAGGACCAAGGCTGCCAATTTGCCATTGGCATGGAGTGGCAGCGAGGCGATGCCGACCAAGCCGCCGAGCCAACCGAAGAGCAGCGCGGAGAGCGGCAGCAACAGCGCGAGCAGGACAACGCGCTGGCGTCCGCTGGCGATGCGTTCCTGTCCTGGTTTGGCCGGCATCGGCGGATTGAGCGCGCCAAACGGGCATGAGTTTTCGCACAAACGGCACTGGGTGCAGGTGTCGGGGGTTACCGTTGGCCGCCATTTGGCACAACGCGACGCCAGACCTAACAGCGCGCCGTACGGGCACAGGTAGCGGCAATAGGGGCGGCCGACAAACATCGAGAGCACCAGCAAGGCGGCACCGGTGAGCAACATGGAGCGCGGGCCGGCCATGCGGAAGATCCCGACGAAGGGGTCGAACTTGCAGATGATGAACAGGCTGCCGGTCGCGGCTAACAACACCGCCAGCACCAGATAAATCCACGGCATCACCCGCAGGATGGCATCGAGCCAGGCCGGCACTTTAAGCGGTTTGACCAACACCAGATCCTGCAATGCGCCGTGCGGACAGACGCCGGCACAAAAGCTGCGGCCCCAAATCAAAGCGACCACCAAGGGCAGGGTGAAGAGGGCGATCACCGCCAGCGGCACGGCATAGCTGGTATCCGCGACGCCGAGGGCGACGTTTTGGATCGAGCCGATGGCACACACGCAGCCGCGCCGCCAAAACCCGAAATAGGCGAGCGATGCGAGGGAGAGAATCACAATGCCGTTGCGCGAGCGGCGCTTGAGGCTGAGCCATGAGGCGGTGGCCAGGCCCAGCACCAACACGGTCACATCGAGCCACCCGGAGCTGCGTGGTTGCGGGTCGGGCACGATGGTTGGCGGCAGCGCATGGGTGGAAAAGTCGGGTGGCGGAAAGCGTTCGACGCCAAAGGCCGCATGCATCCCGGCTAACAAGAGCAGCGCCACCACAAGACCGGATAACAAGCGCGGAGTATTCCGGTTCATTGGCCGGCGGCCCCCTTTCCGCGCAGCAGGTAGGGCTTGGTGGCCGGGATTTGGCGGAATGCCTGTGCCGGGCACTCGAGTGAAATCGCGCAGATGTTGCAGTTGACGCAGCGGTCGTGGCTCACCTGCAAGTAGAGCGAGCCGTTGCCGAACATGTTGCAGCCCTTGACGCATTTGCCACAACCGACGCAGAGGTCCTTGATGATACTATATTCATAGTAAGGATCCTCGATGAACTCGCGCTTGATCGCGCCGGTCGGGCAGAGTTGGTTTTCGGCCCCCTCGTCGAGGTTGATCGGCTCCGGCTCGAAGTAACCGGTGCAGAGTTTGCAGTAGCCGCACACGCCGAAGGAATGCACGCACTTGACGGCGGAGACTTCCAGCACGCAGGCGGTGGCGCAGCGGCCGCATTGGATGCATTGGTTCGGGTCGATCTGCCAGCGGGTATCGGCTTTGTTGTGGCGGCCGGCGAGGAAGCCGGCGGCCGCGCCGAATCCCAACAATCCGAGGCCGCGCGCGCCGCTGCTGAGCAGGTCGCGGCGGCTGAGGTCACGGCGGGAGACTTGGGGAGCGGCAAGCGCAGCAGCTTGCAGCGGGGCATTGCCGGACGCGTGATCGGCTGGATGCCGCGCACTGCCGGCGGGACGCGGGCGTTCGCCACTGGAATTGGCCGCTTCGTCATTCATGAGTTTGGCGTTTGTCTTGCATGATGCGGATCGAGCCGCTGACGCTGTCGAGAATGAGGACGCGGCCTTGTGGAGTGATGGCGGCATAGATGCCGGAGCCGAGGGAATCCGGGCTGCCGGCATTGGCGGCACGCAGGTATTCCGGGAACGCCTCGGGGCCGGCCACCAGACCGCTGAATTCGCCGTTTGAGTTATATAATTTCACGCGTGGCAGGCCTTTTTCACAGGTGACGAAACCCCCATCCGGGAAGATGTCAAAACTAACAGGGTTGCAGCAGCCGCAAAAGCCCTCGACCGCAAACGACCCCTTGCCCCATGCCAGTTCCAGGTCGCCGTCAGGGGTGTAGGCTTCGATTTGGTGTTCGCCAGGGTTGGTGACGCGCAGCAGACCGTCGGGGGCAATGCGCACGCAAAAATACGGGCTGGGCACCACGAAGCCCTTGAGGTTGCGCTGGGGGTCGCGGGCACCGATGACGCCGAGTTGCTTGCCGGTGGCATCGAGCTTGAGGACCACCCGGTTGCCGGCATCTGCCACATACACCAGCTCGCCGGCCACGGCTATTGACGTCGGCAACACGCCGGCGGGCAAATCACTCCACACCGCCAACTCCGCCCCGGCGGCGTCGAAGACCGCGATTTTGCCGGCTTGACCGACGAGGATTTCGCCGGACGGACGCAGCGCGACGGAATACACCGGCAGGTCTAACGGAATGGTGAGGACCGGCTCACCCGCGGGCGAAAACTTGCGCAGTCCGCCGCTGCCGCCGACGAAGATGGTGCCGTCGGCCGCCACGGCGATGGCGCGGGCCCGTTGCAGGCCGGAGCCAAAGCGGGCGATTTCCTGATAGCGCAACAGCGCCGGATCGGACGCTTGGAAGCGGGAAACATCGTAGGTGAATTCCGCACCCAGCACCGGCTTGGAACTTGCGCCGGATGGCTTGCCGTGGGTGAGGCGGTTGAGGGCAAGTCCCGCCAAGCCACCCAGGCCGGCAATGCCGCCGCCCCACACCGCCGCCCGCAGGATCGAGCGCCGCTGTAGGGGTGACGACACTCCTGTCGTCTCTTCCATCCGCCCGGTGCCATCTTGCGGCCCGGCAGGCGTCTGATTGTTAGGTGGATCCTCAGGCATGCTTGCGATTGGGTTTTGAGCCATGAGCTGGCGTGACCGGGGGAGGCAGGTTCCTCGCATCGAGCGCCTGCGGCAGATCGCAAGCGCTCAACAAGGGACACACGCCGCACGGCGTGGTCTGCTGGCATCGGCTGTGCAGGCTGCGCCAGCCCAGCGCCGAGGCCACCCCGCCGATGGCGAGCAAACCGCCACAGCGCAGACAGCCGCGCAGGATGTCGCGTCGATGATTCATGCCGGAAGTACTCTCGGGTGGC
>JBILFE010000234.1:0-5935 GCA_044351705.1 Luteolibacter sp.
AAACCAGGCGGGTCAGGTCTCTAACAATCAGGCGGCCGCCGGCCAGTGCCATCGGTCCCCAGGCATCGTGGCCGTCGAGCACCTTGGCATGGGCGAGTGGGCGGAACCCCTCGGCGGTGGCTTGCGCCATGGTCAATTCGCCGTCGTCGTTCATCACCAAAATCTTGTCATTGGCGATGATGAAGGGGCCGAGGCCGAAGCGGTGGTCCATGCCGCTGGTCCACAGCACCTTGCCCTGCAGGTTGAGGCAGACGAGTTCACCGTTAGGGCGGACGCCATAGAGGTGGCCGGCGTGTAGGATGGGGGTTTGCTGGGTGGCGCCGAAGGTGTCCGCATCAAGCTTGAAAGCCGGCACGGCCTGCCATTTGCCGGCCTGTTGGGTGATGGCCATCATCATGCTGCCGGCCTCGTAGCCGCCGGAGAGGAAGATTTTATCATCGGGCACGGGCACGGGTGAGGCCACCGTGGCGATGCTGATTTTCCAATCCGGGGATTCCCACAACAGCGAGCCGTCATCCGCGGCGATGCCGGCCACCCCGCGGTGGCCGCAATAGATGTAGGTTTTACGCCCCGCAATCTCCATCGGGGTGATGGAAACATGGGTCATTTTCCAGTCCCGCGGGTTGGGCGTCTTCCACAGCACTTTGCCCGTGGCGAGTTCCACCGCGATCATCAGGCTGCTGCCCGCCGGCGCCAGTATCACCCGCTCACCGTCGATCAACGGACACTGGCCGGCATACCACGCCGGCACCGCGGTGCCGTATTCCCTAACAAGATCGATGCCCCATTGGAATTTTCCGCTCACCGCATCGAGGCAACTGACGTGGCACTTCGGGCCGAGGCTGACGACGAATTGTTGGGTGACGGCGGGCACGGTGCGCGACATGCCATGGTTGCGTTTGAGGACCAACGGATAGGAAAATCTCCAAAGTTCCTTGCCGTCCGCCAGCGAGAGACAACGCAGGGCGTCGGCCTGGGCGCTGCGGTCGTAGTCCATCAGATAGACCCGGCCTGCGAGCACGGCGGCCCCGGCATAGCCGTCGCCGACGTCCACGGCCCACAGGGGTTTGGGTTCACCGCTGGTCCAGGCCTCGGCCAAGGGGGTGGCATCGGTGGCAATCGCGTCGTGGTTGGGGCCGCGGAAGCCGGGCCAGGCCCCGGGGATATCGGCGGCGGCGCTGCCACCGGACACAGTGAGGGTGGCTTTTTCCAGCGGGGAAGCGGCGCTGGTTTCGCCCGCGCCGTTGCCGCCGGCGAGGGGCAGGCGCAGCGCGACCCAACCGGCGGGCACGGGCGTATTCCAGAGTTGGGCCAGCAGGCCGGCGGCGGCCACGGCCAGCGCCGCCGGCAGATATCGGATTATGCTGGGGCGGCACCGGATCATTTGCTGGGCATTGGGAAGTCTATCTCAAAAACCGCGCCCGGGCCGGGGCCGATTTTCAGTTGGGCGCCGAGTTGGTGGCTGAGGTCTGAAACCAATTTCAGTCCCATGGATGAAAGATTATTCGGATCGAAGTCGGGTGGCATGCCGACGCCATTGTCGGCCACGCGCAGGCGCCAGTGGGAGCTGTCATCGAGTTGAAGGAGTTCCACGCGCAGTTCGCCATTGCGTTGTTGGGGGAAGGCGTGTTTGAGCGCGTTGGTGACGAGTTCATTGACGAGCAAGCCACAGGGGATGGCGCGGGTGATATCCAGGTGGGCGGGAGCGATATTGAGATGGAGTTGGATGGTGTCGGGAGCGGATACCAGCGCGCGGAACAGTCGGTTGCAAAGGTTCCTGAGGTAGGTGGCAAAGTCCACGGCGGCGAAGCTTGCCGAATCATAGAGCGACTCGTGAACCAAGGCCATGGAGTGGATCCGGTTTTGCATGTCGAGCAGTGCGGCTTTGGCGATGGAGTTGTTGATCCTGCCGGATTGGAGACGCAGCAGGCTACTGATGATTTGGAGATTGTTTTTCACCCGGTGATGGACCTCGCTGAGCAGCGATTCTTTTTCGTGCAGGGACACCCGCAGCGCCGCCTCGATTTGCTGGCGCATGACTGCGCCGCCGATATGGGCGGCGATGTTTTCGAGTTGTGCGATGATGGCATCGGTAAACCGTCCTTGCCGGTGGTCGTTGAGCTGCAACAGGCCGATGATTTGGCGTCCGGCGCGGATGGGCACCAGTGCCATGGAGGCATACCCAAGCTGGATGCAATGGTAGCGCGGGCGATGACCGGGAGCGCAGGTCGGTCCAGGCTCCGGCAGGGGAAAGGAATGGTTGGTCCAGAAACTCCCGCCCTGTGACATGTACTGCGCGAGTGAATCGGTTTGACCGGAAAGCACCTGTCCGCAGAGGCATTCCAAGTACGGCTTGCCGTGGCAGTCCCGGCACAGCCCGCCATTGGCGTCGCGTTTGGTGAGCGAGTTCTCCGTCAGCAGGAACTCTTCGGGGAACCCCACTTGCACCAAATACGGAAAATCCTCCTCGTTCGACATGCGAATGCCCACGGCAGCAAACCCGGTGCCTGATTTTAGCACGTCGACGGTCCGCTGCATGGAATCTAGCAAGTCACTGGTCTCGTTGAAGGTGGTCAGAACCTCGCGGTCCATTTCGTGATAGATCTCGGTCTGTTTGCGCTCGCTGATGTCCTGAATGGTGCCGAGCATCTTGATAGGCTGGCCGTTGGCATCGAACTCCAATCGGCCACGACCGTGAATCCAGCGTTCGGCTTGATCCTGATGGCGCACAATCCGGTATTCCTTGCCGAAAAGTGCGCGCCGGCCAAGGACCTCGTCGCGGAAGTATTCGATCATCATCTGGCGGTCGGCGGGATGGACCAGGTTGCTCCAGCTTTCTATCGAGCGCTCATAGGATGCGTCGATGCCGAAGATTTGGTCCTGCACTGCGGAGCTGCTCCACCTGCCGGTGGACACATCCAGCACATAGCTGCCAAGGCCGGCGACAAATTGTGATTCATTGAGCAATTCGGAGTTTTCGCGCAGGCTCGCTTCCACGAGTTTGCGCGCGGTGATGTCCTGAATGAATCCGTAGATCCGGCGATGCTTCAGATCCGCCCTGCCGATAACCAGCACGGTGCGCAAATTCCCTTGGGCGGTAAACATCTCTAGCTCCTCATTGAACGCCGTGCCATGCTCGATAATCTGTTCTATCGCCCGTTCAATGATCGGTTTGGAGGCGGGAGTGTAAAAGTTGATTCCCATTTCCAGGGTCGGTTCGTAGCTGGAATCGACTTCGTGGATGCGATAGGTCTGTTCCGTCCATTGCTGTTTGCCACTATCAATGTTGAATTCCCAACCACCGACTTTGCCGATCTCGCTGACTTCAACCAACAAGCGCTGGCTCGCGGCCAGTCCCTTCTGCGCTTGAATGCGCTCCAAGGTGTAGCGGATCGCGCGGTTTGTCTGGTGCCCGTTGAGCTGGCCTTTGACGAGCATGTCCTGTGCCCCATCCCGCATGGCGCTGATGCCCAGGTCCTCGTCCTGGATGCCGGTCAACACAATCACCGGGACATCCGGTGCCGCAGTCCGGACCTGATGCAATGTCGCCAGCCCCACGCTGTCGGGCAAACCAAGGTCCAACAAAACCAGATCGATGTCTTTGCATTGCAGCCGCGTGAGCGCCTCGGATAAGCACGCCACCGGTTCGAGTTGATAACTCAGCGAGTGGATTTCCGATAGCAGCGCACGGATCAAGCCGACGTCCGCCGGATTGTCTTCGACGATGAGGATGCGCGGGCTGTTCACCAGGCCAACATAGGCGCTGGCGGGCGCACCCACCAAGCCAAAAAAAACGCCCGCTCAATCTTGACATGAATCCGGGCTGTCCCACCTCCCAGGATGGCCGTGGTCCGCCTCACTCCGGTTTGCGAAACTTCAGGACCCGTTCCCCCTCACGGTAATAATTGAGCCGGTCGCGGGCATGGATCTCCAAATAGGCCGGATCCTCCCGCAGCGCCTGGAATTCAATCTGATAATCCTCCCGCTCGCTTAGTACCTCTTGTTCCCGTGCCTGGGTCCTTTCCAGCTTGGCCTGCAGTTGCTCCAACTTGCGCTTTTGCGGCACTGCCGCGGCTACCACCACAAATCCCACCGCCAGGCAGGCCATCACAAAAACCGCAAGCCCCGCCCCTTGGATCACCTTGGTCCTGGCCTCCAAACGTCTTACACTCTCAATCGCAAGCTTGCGTTTCGCCATCCGCGTGCACCCGAAAAACCAATTAATTCCCTTATTGTCAAGAAAACTTAGTTTCCTGAAATCCAGCCGCGGCGGAAAAACGCGCCGGGCGATCATCGGTTCGGATAGATGGACGATGGATTGGGATTGGTCAGGGCCGGTGGAGGTTATTGGCCAGGGCCTCCAACACGGGAGTAGGGACATAGCGGCGGACGCTGTCTTCCCAGCCGCGGGGGCCGGTGAGACCTTTGACCATGTTGGAGGAGAGCTCGGCAATATCGCGCGGCGGCATCAGGAACACGGTGTTGATGTCCGGTGCCATGTCCGAGTTGATGTGACGCATGACCCGCTCGTACTCATAGTCGGAGGTGGAGCGGATGCCGCGCAAGATGTAGTCGGCCTCCATGATGCGGGCGTAGTCGACCAGATAGCGGTTGTCGAAATGGACGATGATGAGGCGCTCGCAAGGTTGGGTGGAGGTGCGCAGCAAGTGGAGGCGTTCCTCCACCGAGAACGTGTAGTGCTTGGAGGGGTTTTCACCGATGGCCACGATGAGGATGTCAAACAATTCCAGGCCGCGCTCGATCATCCACAAGTGGCCATTGGTCGGGGGATCAAACGATCCGGCATAGACAGCGGTGCGCATGGCGCAACCTAGCATGAATTGGCCGCCTGCATACCTCAAACTGTGAGGCCCACACAGGTTCCTTGGTTGAGCGCATGGATGGAACCCCCGCCGGGGGAGGCGAATGTGTAGGAATGCCGCAGGGTGTCGTTCAGATAGGCTTTGGCAACGGCGACGGCTTGCGGCAGGGCGTCGCCGGAGGCCAGGCGTGCGGTCACTGCCGCGGAGAGCGTGCAGCCGGTGCCATGCGATCCTGGCAGCTCCAGGCGGGGTGAGGAAAATGTCATCACTTCGCCGTTGATCACCAACACGTCGGTGCATTCGGGGTCATCGAGGTGTCCGCCTTTCAAAAGCACGTTGGTGCCGAACAGGCTTGCCAGGCGGCGGGCGGCGGCGGCCAAGGCGGATTTGTCAGGGATGGATTCGCCGAGCAGGGCTTCGGCTTCGTGGAGGTTGGGGGTGATGAGGTGAGCCAGTGGCAACAGTTGATCCCGGTAGGCGGTCATGGCCGCCGGTTCCAACAATGGCGCGCCAGTGGAGGCGATCATCACCGGATCCACCACCAGCGTGATCGTTGGATGGGCCGCGAGCAATTCGGCCACGGCGCTGACATGCGCCGCGGAATAGAGCATGCCGGTTTTCGCGGCCGCCACGGGAAATGAATCTAACAAGAGCGACAACTGGTCGCGCAGCATGGCCACCGGCACGGCATGGACGGCGCGGACGATATTGGCCGTTTCGGAAACGATGCAGGTTACGGCGGTGAGGGCGTGGATGCCGAAGTGTTGGAAGGTTTTTAAATCCGCTTGAATGCCCGCGCCTGCGGAGCAATCCGAGCCTGCAATTGTGAGAGCCACTGGTGGAGCCGTCGTCATGCCTGTTTCATAGCCGAGACCGGGCCAAGGGCCAACCTTGTTTTGAGTCATGTTTCGTGCTTGGCAGAAGCCGCATGTGGTTGGAATATCCACGGCATGGCCGCCACGATCCGCGAATTTGAAGAACTCCATGTGAGCGTGGACGATGTGATCTACATGCCAAGTTTGGAGACCAGCCCGGACAAGCCGCATCCGTTTGTGTATTTCATCTCCATTCACAATGACTCGCCGGTGCCGGTGACGATACGCGGCCGCAAA
>JBILFE010000722.1:0-3748 GCA_044351705.1 Luteolibacter sp.
AGAGCTGCGCATACGGATCATTCCGAGTCGCCGCCAAGCGAAACTACCGCATCGCAGCAAAGTGTCAACACCAATCATAACTATTCTTACGTCCCTTAATTATGGACCGCTCCCACTGCTCGCAAGGTGTTAGCGGTGCGTTTACATTCGTTCCTCAAGCTCTGGGTTCTCAAGCTCTGGGTTCTCAAGCTCTGGGTTCTCAAGCTCTGGGTTCTCAAGCTCTGGGTTCTCGTTCATTCACCAACGTTCATTCACCAAAGTTAACAGGACCCACGATGCTCGGTCATTTGACGGATGTTTCGCGTTGCAATTTGTCTGGTTTTGCTCCGGCAAAAAAATCCGGTTTTGAACCTGCGCCGACAGGATTAGCTGTGGTGCGTGACAGCGCCTGGAAATAATGCAGGATTGTGCCGGTGATACCACAACCTCAGCGGGCGGTCTCGAGCCAGCCAAGCACCTGCGGCGCGGTGCTGGGCGGTACTGGCGTTGCCCTGCTGGTGGCTGGCTTGTGGCGGGTGGATGGGGCGTTGGCGGCATTGGGCCTGGCGGCATGGTGTTTGCTGGGTTTGGCGTGGCTACTGGGCAACCTGAATCTGCGGAGTTTGCAGGTGACATTGGCCGGGCCCGCCAAAGTGCCGGCGGGAGTAGTGTTTCCGGTGGTGCTGACCCTGCACAATCCACGGCGCTTGTGGGATGCCTGTGCTGTCCATGTCGAGCTTGAGCTGCCTGCCAAAACGTGCTGCGGAGGTCACACCGCGTGGCTCGTCGCGGGTACGGCCGCGGATATTGAATTGCGGGTGACGCTGCCGCGGCGGGCATGTGCGGACATCCATCCGGTGCGTTTGAAATCGGCATTTCCGTTAGGTTTGTTTGAGCACAGGCGGGTGTTGGCGGTGGCGCATCCGCTGCTGGTCTTGCCGCATCCGCTGGTGCCGGGCGGGCTGCGGGCACTGGGCGTGTTGCTGGATGCCGCGCCGCTGGATGGGGCCTGCGCTGGTGAGGTGGCCGGCGAACCTCGCGGGCTGCGACCATGGCAACCCGGCGACTCGCCCCGGCGGATTGTTTGGCCGCCATCGGTGCGTTCGTGGGCGCGGGGTTCTGGCTTGGTGGTGCGCGAGGCTGATCCGCCGGGTTGTCATCCGCGGCGCTGCATGGTGTTGGTGCATTCGTTTGGCGCGGATGGGAGTTTGATTCGTCCTGAACGTTTCGAACTGGCTCTGTCGATGGCGGCAGGAGTGTTGCGTCACTTGCATGCGCTGGGCATACCGCTGCGTTTGATAGGGGATTTTGATGGTTGGCTGGAACATCCGGCAGCCACCCGGGCTCAACTGGCGGTGTGTCATGAGGTCCTGGCACGCGCCAGTCGCGCACCTGGCACCGAAGCTCATGATTTGCAGGCTGCGGCCAACCGCGCGGCCCTTGATGAAACATTGGTGCTGATCTCGGACATGCCGCACTCGGCGTGGCTGGCGGCATTGCCGAAATCAAATCTGCCAATGCTGACCCCGGACTTGCCGAGCACTTGGAGAAAAACCTCATCTGACAAACGGCAATGATCTTGCGCACCGTCATCTTGCTGCTAGCAACCGCGATAGCCTACGTGCTGATGCGGGCCGCGCCACAGTCGGAACATCCGCTGCTGCTAACATGCCTGGTCGTCGAAGTCCTGGCAGTGGCGATTATCTATTGGACACGCCGCAAGGGTGCGCCCGTTCTGCCAGCTGCCGTTAGATGCCACTCTGGCTGGCTCGATTATGCCAGCGCCGCCGCCGTGGTGCTGGTGATCTGCTGTGGCTTCCTGTGCTTGCTCAGTACCGCACCGCAACCGCTGGAATCCCTAGCGCTAAAGATGGAACAACACTTCCGCCCTGCGGCCGCCGCTGCCCGCCAAGCATCCACCACTGATGCTGCCGCCACTCGCGATGGCAATGGATTGTGGGACGATGAACGCCGCCGCGCACTCCCTAAACGCACCAACCTGAAACCTGGCAACCGCCCGGAAATTTTCTTACGCTTGCGGGATCCTGGCGATGCGGTGGAGTTGTTGCGCGGGCAGTTATACGTCAGGGCCTTTGCGCTTAGCAAGTATGAGAATGCGGCGTGGAGTGCGCTGCCAGGCACCCAGGAATCTCTCCACGCGGATGCCACAGGATTCGTGCAATTGGCAAATCGTCCGGGCCGGGCGATTGTGCATGAGGTATTTCATGCTGCCAATCCACAGCGCCAAAATGTTCTAACGGCACTGCAAGGTGCGGTGGCGGCGGAATTTCCGGAATTGACGCGGCTCGATACAGACTTGTATTTGCTCCCGCCATCGCCAAAACCAGCGGGCTACGATTATGTGGTCGAATCCAAACCAATGCGCTTGGAAGACCTGCCGGCAACTGCCGACGTCCGCGCCTGGCCGGGCTCTCCGGCAGTCCTCACACAACTGCCGGAACTTGGTAACTTCGCCGTCAGACTGCGCGCCCTGGCCACCCTCGCCGCTGGCACGGGAACCCTGCCACAGCGCCTGCTCAACCTCCGCAACCACCTGCGCACCACCCTCCAATACTCGCTCGCCTCCGCCAACCCCAAAGATTTGGACCCAATCGACAATTTTCTTTTTGCGGAGCAGCGCGGGCATTGTGAATACTTTGCCACTGCTGGTGCCATGCTGGCGCGCGCGCTGGGGGTGCCGGCCCGTGCCGCATATGGCTGGTCGGGTGGGACCTACTATGAATCTAGTAATTTATTTGTGTTTCGTGCCCGTGAGGCGCATGCTTGGACGGAGGTCTGTCTTGCTGGCTACGGCTGGGTGGTGCTTGATCCCACGCCGCCAGCGGCAATCAACGGTGACCGGTCGAGAGTGGCGGCGCCGGATGAAAAACCGCCTGGCACCACAGGAACTGGCGACAATAACAACCCGGATGCCCCAACAAAAACCACCACTGTGCCAGCCTCCAACGCCTGGTGGCTCACCTTATGCTGCTGCCTGCCAGCGCTGGGTTTGGTGTTATGGCGCGGTGCGCGCCGCCAACGGGTAAACGCAGGCACGCCGGACGCAAGGACGGCGGCCATTATGCCGCCGGATTACCTAACAGAGTGGCGGCGGGCGGCGGCACGGCTTGGCATACCAATGCCCGCAGGCATGACCTTGCGCCAGCATCTTGCACTCATGTCCGCCGCAGCCCCCAATGCTGTTAGTTTAGCGCGCTCTGGTAGGAAAACAGGCGTCCCGCCTGTTATGGAAGACATCGCGTCCCGCCTGTCCGCCAAAGAAACGACAGGCTGGAAGCCCGTCGGTCATGACAGGCAGGATGCCTGTCCTCCTGCCGCGCCCAACGCTGTTAGTTTAGCGCGCTCTGGTAGGAAAACAGGCGTCCAGCCTGTTATGGAAGACAGCGCGTCCCGCCTGTCCGCCAAAGAAACGACAGGCTGGAAGCCCGTCGGTCATGACAGGCAGGATGCCTGTCCTCCTGCCGCGCCCAACGCTGTTAGTTTAGCGCGCTCTGATAGGAAAACAGGCGTCCCGCCTGTTATGGAAGACATCGCGTCTCGCCTGTCCGCCAAAGAAACGACAGGCTGGAAGCCCATCGGTCATGACAGGCAGGATGCCTGTCCTCCTGCCGCGCCCAATATTGTTTTTGACGAGTTGCTGGCCTATCATTATGCAACCCGTTATGCGGGTTTGCCCGCCGATTCACGCCGCGAGAAACAACTCCTTGCCGGCATCCGCCGCTGGGCCAGGGACCACGTCATGGCGTCA
>JBILFE010000021.1:0-12951 GCA_044351705.1 Luteolibacter sp.
CTAACTGGCATGGCCCCGCGTAGCGGGGCAATTTAGAATTTATGATTTAGAATTTTCTTCCCGCAGGATGCGGCAGGCAGCACGCTGGAAGCGTGCGCCACCCCCCGATCCCGCTCGAGCCTCACTCCTTTGGTGCCTGCGCGATCCACACGGTCATCGCGCTCTTATCGCGGTTTGCCCACGCATAGTAAGGCACTGCGGTGAGCGGCACGGACTGCCCGCCATCGGCGAGTGCCTGGCCGGTGATGACCGTCACCCCGCCTAGCAGATCCGCGCGAGGCTCGGAACGCAGTGCGGCATCCGCCGGCAGCGACATGCTCATGACATCCGCGCCCGGGTGATCCATCCCCTCCAGACAATACACCAACGGGCCGCGCATCAGCGCCACCTTGCCTTGGTCGGCCTTGACTTTCTCATGGGCATGGACCCGCTGAACCGGCATGGGCAGCGTTAATTCCACCACATCCCCGGGCTGCCAACTGCGTTGCAGATGGACATAGCCGTCAGCGCGCGGGGTGGCGTCCTGGGTCTGGCCATTGACCATGAGCGACACGGCCGGGCACATTGCGTTAGAGAAGCGGTACAAATCGCCGGGCACCGGCCGCCCCAGCGTCCATCCGGGGATCCGCAGGCACAGGGAGAATTCCGCCGCCTGCTCCGGGGCGACCGTGAGCCGGATCCGTCCGTCCCACGGATACTCGGTCTGCTGGGTCAGCTTGACCGCCGCGCCATGATCGAGCTTCAGCTTCGCCTCACCGGCGGCGTACAAGTTGACATACACCTGGTTTTTCCCTTGCGCATAGACGAGTCCGCCAACTTGCGGGAAAATGCGCGCCAGATTGGTCGGGCAGCAGGACAGGCCGATCCAGGGTTTGCGTTTGCCACCCTTGTCGCTGGCCAGCGGGTTTTGATAGAAAAACTTGTCGCCGGAGATCGATATCCCCGAGAGCACCCCGTTGTAGAGCGCCAGCTCCATCACATCGGCATACTTCGCCTCCGCCTTGAGCAGGTTCATCCGGTATTGCCACAGCACGTGGGCGATGGCCGCGCAGGACTCGCAATAGGCGGAATTGTTAGGCAGCAGGTAGGCATCGCCGAAACCCTCGTCATCATATTGGCCGGAGCCGATATTTCCAGTCAGATACATTTTACGGCCGACCACATCGTGCCACAGGTCAACCAGTGCCGGCTCATAGCCGGGGGCCTCCATGAAGCGGACGATATCAGCCATGGCAGCATACATATATCCGGCGCGCACGGCGTGGCCGACGGCCTCATGTTGGTCGACGACGGGCTTGTGATCCTGCATGCGTCCGTTGCGCACCCGCAGTTGGGCGTGCCAGAACTCGCGTTGTTGCTCGCGCGTCAACTCGACCGTGGGCTCGGTTGGCATGACGGCGGTTTTGGGGTCAAAGGGCAGGCGTGCCGTGCCATGGGCGTGGCCGCGCTCATCGAGGAAAAACTTGGCCAAATCCAAGTACCGGCGCTCACCCGTGGCGCGGTACAACTTGATCAGGGCCAGTTCCACTTCCTGGTGACCATCGACGTCGTAGCGTTTGTTAGGACCGAAGATTCCGTCGATGTGATCGGCGAAGCGTTTGGCGGCGTCGAGTACTTTGGGCTGAGCGGTCAAGCGTTGATGGGAGGCGGCCATTTCGAAGAAGTGGCCGGCGTTGTACATCTGGTGGCACAAGCGCAGGTCGTCCCAGCGTTTATTCTGGTCCTTGACGATGTAGAACGCGATGAGAAAGCCGTCCTTTTGTTGGGCGGCGAGGATGCGATTGAGGATGGCGTCGACGCGTTGGCGCAGGCCCGGGTCGTTGAAGTGTTGCAAGGAATCCAGCGCGCCTTCCAGCGCCTTGTACAAATCCGAGTCGAACGCGGGATGCCCCTGCAGCGGGCCGTCAAAGGTGCCGGCCGCCTTGTCGAAGTTAGTGACGTGGCCGTCTTTCTCGAGTTCATTGAGCGCATGCGGAATGGTCACTTCATGTTGGGTTTTGAGGCGCGGTCCCCAAAACCCACCGCGCAGATCCACCTGCGCATGCCCGACTTCAAGCAAGCCGCGCTGCGGGGCCGGGGCCACCGCTTCCGCGCTGAGCTGACCTGCGCCGGTCATGACCATGGCGGTGACAAAAACCGCGAGACGCGGGAAATTCATAAGACAATGGCTGCGTGCAATCATGTGAGGGGATGTGCCGGGTGAACTGGCAGGGCGGATTGAAAACGTGAATTCCATCACCCGACTTTCAACAAACCCGCATTTTTTGCCAGTAGCTGCGGCTTCCACAGTAGCTGCGGCTTCCAGCCGCAGTCTTCATAGCCGCAGTCTCGTGAGAGTGCGTCATCCATTATCCGTCCATGGCTCGGGCGACATGCGGTGATCCATACCCATCCGGTCAAAGAAAAACCACTGGAACACTGATGGCCACTGAGGTCACTGAAAAACATGATAAATCAGTGTCATCAGTGGTTCAATTGACTGGTCCAACCTCATGGAGTCCAACCTGTGGACCACATCATCACGTTTTTATTGGCTGCCGAATCGGCTTGCCAGCAGACAGGGCCTGTGCATGCTCCGGCTGGCGCGGATGATTGCTTTTAAAGCAACTCTTCCTAACAATCATTGCACCCATGAATCCATCACAAAAATCACAGGCGTATCTAACCCGATTGGCGGTGTGCAGTTGGTCGTTGCGCCCCACCGACCCGGCCAATCTTGTCAGCCAGTTGTTGGACATCGGACTGCCGCGCACCCAGCTAGATCTTGATCCGTTGCGCGAGAATGCCGGCGTCTGGGGCGAACTGCCGGCGGCGCTGGCCGGCGCTGGCATCACCGCAGTCTCGGGGATGTTTCGCACGGTCGGTGAGGACTACTCAACGCTCGAAACCATCCGCCGCACCGGCGGGCTGGTGCCCGACGCCACCTGGGACCGCAACTGGGCCAACCTCCAGATCACCGTCGGCAACGCCCGCCGCCTCGGTCTGGAAATCGTGATGACCCATGCCGGCTTCCTGCCACACGAGACGAGCGATCCGGCATTCGACAAAATGATCAAGCGGATGCGACAGGTGGCACGACTCTTCGCCGACCACGGCCTGACGCTTTGCTGTGAAACCGGTCAGGAAACCGCGGCGTCATTGGTGTCCTTCCTCGAACACCTCGATGAACCCAACGTCGCGGTGAATTTCGACCCTGCCAACATGCTGCTCTATAACAACGGCGATCCCATCGCGGCACTCCGCACCATCGGCCAACGCGTGAAATCCTGCCACCTCAAGGACGCCATCATCACCGAGGTGCCCGGCACTTGGGGCCATGAAGTGCCCGTCGGCACCGGCCAGGTGGACTGGCCCGCATTCTTCGCCACCATGGCCGAGATCGACTATCAAGGATATTTCTGCTTCGAGCGCGAAGCCGGCAGCCCGCGTGGCGCCGACATCGCCGCCGGCCGCAAATTCGTCGAAAACCTGTTAGCCTCCTGAGCCATCACAAAATCATGATCAACATCGCCGTCGTCGGACTCGGATTCATGGGCATCACCCACCTCAAAACTTATCGCCATCTTCCCAATGCCCGGGTCGTCGCACTCTGTGACGCCGCCAGACTGCCGGTCAATGGCGTGCTCGCCGCCAGCGGCGGCAACCTCGGCAGCGACGACGCCCTGAGCTTCGATATGACCCAAGTCAAGGCCACCCATGACCTGGCTGAATTGTTAGGCGATGCGTCCATTGACTTGATAGACATCTGTGTGCCGACGCTGGCGCATCCGCAACTCGCCATTGCCGCCCTCACGGCGGGCAAGCATGTGCTGTGCGAGAAACCGTTAGCCCGCACCTCCGCCGCGGCCCGCGAGATCGCGCAGGCGGCGGCAACGGCCAAGGGATTTTTCATGCCGGCGATGTGCATCCGGTTTTGGCCCGAGTATGCCTGGCTCAAGCAAGCCATCGCCCAACAGACATACGGCCGGGTGCTGGCCGCGCGCTTCCGGCGGGTGTCCGAGCCGCCGGCCTGGGGCCGCGAGCATTTCTTCGACGGCGCGAAATCCGGCGGTGCCATCCTCGATTTGCACATCCACGATGCGGACTTCGTGCAGTATTGCTTCGGTCGTCCGCAGGCGGTGTTTGCCCAAGGCCTCAGCCACTACAGCGGGGCGATTGATCATGTCGTGGCCCAGTATCAAGTCGGGTGCGGCGCGGTGGTGTCCGCGGAAGGCAGTTGGATGATGAACGACGGCCATGGCTTTGAAATGGCCTTCACCGTCATCTTCGAAAACGCCACGGCGGACTTCAATAGCAAGCACCCCGGTGATGGCTTGCGCCTCTTCAGGAATGGTCAAGCCCCCCTCACCATCGCCGTCGCACCCGGCGACGGCTACCTCGCCGAACTCGGTTATATGCTCGACTGCATCACCACCGGCTCGGAGCCCAGCACGGTCACCGCCGACGACGCCGCCAGCGCGGTCGAAATCTGCGAGGCGGAAGAAGAATCGATCAAGACCGGACGCGTCGTGGCGTTGTAGATGAAGAGGAAGAACCTGCCGCAGGATGCGGCAGGCGGCACGCTGGAAGCGTGCGCCACCCGTCGTTAGAACGCGCGTTTACTTTTCGACGTAGTCCTCGCCCTTGTAGCTGCGGATGACGGACAACTGCCAGGCCTCCAACTCGGCCTTCATGCGCTTCATGACATCCGGATGTTCGCCGGCGAGGTCGTATTTCTCGGCACGGTCGATGGTCAGGTCATACAGCTCCCAGTGATTGGGCGCGGATTTAACCAGCTTGTATTGGTTGTCATTCCACGCGCATGGACCGGAGTTGGTATTGATCTCCGGCTGGCTCTCATCGAACTGCCAAAACCCGAGCGGCCGCGGACGGGCCTGCATTTTGCCATCGAGCAATGGCAACAAACTGATGCCGTCAAGCGGCACGGGACGCTCGAGTTTGATTTGCAGCAGGTCCACGATGGTGGGGAAAATATCCACGGTGCCGACGGGGATCTCGGTCACCACCGGCTGCTTGATTCGCGCCGGCCACACGATCAGGCCGGGCACCCGGATACCACCTTCTAACATATCACCTTTTCTGCCGCGCAGGTCCCGGTTGGTGCCGTGGGCGTCAGGGGCGGCGGGATTGATCCATCCGCCATTATCGCTGGAAAACCACAGCAGGGTATTGTCCGCGATGCCGAGTTTGCCGAGCCCGGCGCGCAACGTGCCCATGCTCCGGTCCACTCCAAGCATTTCACCGAAGTAGCCCGAACCGCCGGCCGCCGCGAGGTCGGCGGGCAATGGCTTGTGCGGCGAGTGCGGGCTGCCAAACCAAATCACCGCCAGAAACGGTTTGTTTTGGGCCGTGGCGGTGCCGATGAATTTGAGCGCTTCACCCACGATGACATCCGAGCCATCACCGGTGGTTTTTTCCGCCACACCATTGCGGCCAAACGTCCAGTCGGTCTCAAAATAATTGGTCACCGAAAAGGATTCATCAAATCCGCGATTGCGTGGCGACAGCGGATCGGAATCCGGCATCACCTTGCCGGGACCGGCCACCCCGTTGAGGTGCCATTTGCCAAAGTGCCCGGTGGCATATCCCACCTGCTTGACCGCTTGCGCGAGGGTCAGTTCCTGAGTGCGCAGCTTGATGCCGGGCCAAAACATCCCCATCCGGTTCGGATGCCGGCCGGTCATCACACTGGCACGCGTCGGCGAGCAACTCTGCTGCGCATAATAACGGTTGAAGCGCATCCCGGCCGCCGCCAAGGCATCCAGGTTGGGCGTCTGGATCTTCTTGAGTTCATTGTAACTGACGTCGCCCCAGCCCTGGTCATCGGTCATGCACAGAATAATGTTAGGCCGGCTGGCGGAAGCGCTCGCCGGTTCTGCGGCACAGGTCCGGTATGAGGTCAGCAACAAGATGGCCGCAATGGCACCGTACGCGTGGAGATGAAAGCGCTTCATAATTGTCAGAGGGTGGGTGGTGCATGCTTTAGCCCGGACCACAACAGCGTGCCGTGGCCGTGAATAAAGGGTCATCTACCAACAACTTGAGCGGAATCTTTCAGTCCATTGCGAGCAAAACGCCACGGACCAAGCGGCTGGAGCGGAACCGGGGCCTGGCATTGCAGCGGTGTTATCGCGAGTCCGGGCATGCGCGTCAAGTTAACGGGATTTTATGATTTTGCGTGACGATTTTTACCACTGAATGCACTGAGGACCACTGATGCCACTGAAATAATCATAAAATTCTTCTCAGTGGTATCAGTGGCAATCCGTGTTTCAGTGGTTTTTTTGGCACGATTTACCAGAACCCGGTGGGTTTTTATAACTACCCCCTTAACTTGACGCGCAAGGTGTCCGGGCGCTTGGTCGGGTTGCGCCATCAAGGCGCCGGCGCGGCTTCCACCCGCACGAAGAGCTTGCCGTTGAGGGCCGGGGTGGTGAGCGTCACCGATACCGTCTGCACGCCGTCGATGGTCTCTTCCGGCGTCTGATTCTGCGTGGCGCTGGGATCCGGACTCCATGTCACCATGTCCGTGGTGGTCAACACCGTGTACACCAGACCCGTGGTGGCCGGAGTCGCACGCCGGATGTATTTGAAGCGTCCAGTGCTTATTTCAAGCGGCATCGTGATCGGATTGACCGACGCCCCGTCAGACGGATCGAGGCCGAAGGCGAATTCCTGTTGATTGGTCATTCCGTCGCCATCCGGGTCGGCGCCAGGCGCGGCCTCCGAACCTGTTAGATCCGGGTGATTGCTGCTGATCCAGCTCGTGAATGGATCAGCATCGGTGATGGTGGCTGTGACCTGCTGGGTGCCGCTCTCAGTGGCGTTTTCAACCGTGCCGATATCCACCACGATGGTTTCGTTAGGAGTCTCGCGGACCGTGTCCGGCACGGATGTTAGAGTGATTGATCCGCTGGTGCTTCCGGCCGGGATCAAAATGCTGGTGCCGGAGCGCGTGTAGTCGGCCGTTAGGGTCGCGGTGCCCGCAAATGCCAGGTTCACCGTCACCGGCAGGGAATGTGGCGCCGATAGCGTGGCGCTCACCGTTGCGGTGCCGGCATTTTCCGCCAGCGGACTGCCTGACAAAGCGAGCGTCACGGTGGGCAGCGTCACGGGCGCGGTGACCACGAGGTCCTGGGTGGAGTCAATGGTCGAACCGGGAACCGGCCCCAGGCCTAGCAAATTCAGGGCGAGGTTGGCGCAGTCACCGTTGCGGACAGGTTGGCCGCCGGTATATGGAGGATTGACCCGGGCTCCAGGCTCGGTGCGACTGGCGGGATTCATGGCATACAGGTCGCTGCCTGCCGTCACGATGCCCGGGCCCCAGACATAGAACGGGATGGTGTAATCCAGATAATTCGTCGTGTCGCCGTGAGTTGTGCCGTGGCCGCCGTGATCGGCGGTGATGATGATCACGCTCCGGCCATTGAGCGTGGGACTGTTCGTGATCATCTGCATGATCACACCGATCTGGATGTCCACTGCCTTGAGCGTCGCCGCGAAAGCACTGTTGGGGTCGGTTGACCAACCGGAACCATGCCCGGTGGCATCCGGGTCCTGATAATGGAAGAAAATGTAGTGATAGGGGCTGGCCGCCATCTGAGTGGTGAAGTCAGTGGTCAGGGCTGAGGCCGAAATACTGGCTACGACCTTGTCGTAGTCGATCTTGTCGCGGCCGTTGTCAGCGCCGGTGGTGTCCACGGCTCCGGCGGTGGCACTGTAGGACTGCTGGAACAGGCTGAACTTCGATTTACCCGACCAGATACCGGTGCGCAATCCGTTGTCGTGGGCGACGTCGAAGCCGCTGGCCACATACGAGCCCTTGTTGGTCTCTAGCGTGGCGGTGGCACCCGGATCACTGTTAGATATCCAGTTATGGCCGGTTGTGCCGTTGACACCGCGGCTGGTCATCATGGTCACGTGGTTCGGCAGCGTGACGGCGTAGTTGTAGTCGTCGCGGGCGTTGAGCGTGCCGGACCCTTCGGTCTGGAAGCGCTTGAAGTTCGTCAGTTCGTTGGTCAGGCCGGGTGTCAGCAGCGGTTTGACGTATTCCGAGCCCATACCATCCACGCTGATGACGATGACGTAATCCGCCCGCTTGGCCGGAGCCGCGTCATCATCGGTGATGGTGGCCGTCACCGTCTGGGTGCCGCTCTCCGTGCCGTTGGCCACCGAGGCAATGTCCACCACGATGGTTTCATTTGGATTTTCATAAACCGAGTCCTGCACGGCCGTTAGAGTGACCGAGCCGGTCGTGTTGCCCGCCGCGATCCCGATGCTGTTAGCCGATGGCGTGTAATCGGTCGTTAGAGTCGCGGTGCCCGTATATGCCAGGTTCACCGTCACCGGCAGGGTGTGCGCCGCCGAGAGCGTCGCGGTAACCGTGGCCGTGCCACCGGCTTCCGCCAGCGGACTGCCGGTCACACCGAGCGTCACGCTGGGCGGCGGCGGACCTGCGGCGATGCTGCTAACAACAACGTCATCGATGCCCAGGAAGTGATCGGAGGTCCCGTTATCATTCCAATCGTGCCAGCGGAGATAAAACGTGCCACCGGCGGCAACCGGGTTGTCAAAAGTGATGGTGCCGGTGATGACCGCACGATTGGCCGCCAGATTACCGTCCAAGGCGGTACCGCCCGCCCCTTGCTGCGGGGCCGTGAAATCGAGGCTGGAGAAATACGTGAATCCGGTGGTGGGAGACGTGGTACTGGCCAAAACCCTCAGCATTTCGGGTCCACTCGACGAGGTCCCTTGGAACTGGCGCCATTGCTCACCGGCATAACTCACACTGACGGTCGTCAACGGACTGCCGGTGGTGTTCACGATGGCAACTTGCATGATCTGGTCACCGGATGGGCTCGTTCGCGGGTAGCCACCCAAGGCACGCTCGGAACTCCCCGCTGATCCCAAATTGAGAACCGTCCCCACGTCGGGACTGACGGCAGCGCCGGCACTCACCACCACTGGCATCGGCGTGATCGCCAAGCCATCTCCGGCGTATGGCGCCATGACCAGGCGGTTCTGGCTGCCAACGGCACCCAGATAACCGGCCGTCCAACCCGCCGGCAGGGTGGTGCCGGCAGACCCCATCGAATCAAAATTCTCGCTCAGCAGGGTGATAAGTGACGATGGCCCGCTGAGAACATTGAGCACGCCGGCACCGAGGAAGGCGGAGGCGTCTTTGTTCGTCGCAGTGGAAGTGCTCGAGCCGTAGGTGCCGGCCAACATTTGCACGCCGTCGATGTACAACGCGGCCACGGTGTCGGTTAGGGCATGATTGAGGTCGAGGACTGCGGCAGCGCCAGGGACGGTGCCGACCTTGATGGTGGAAGTATCTGCCAGATAGGCCTGGGTGATACTCAGCGTCCCTTCCTGCACGATGGTGTTGCCGGTGTATGTGTTGGCACCGCTGAGCACCTGGGTGCCGGCCCCGGTCTTCGTGAGGCTCATGCCAGTCGCACCACTGAGGATGCCGGAATACGTCTTGGTGACGCCCGCGAGCGTCGGATTGAGGGTGAGATTTGTAATGGCGGCACCCACGGTAAAATTGCCGCTGTTGATGAGACCGCCCAAGCTCAGGGTCGTACCGCCATAACCGAGAAACGACCCTACAGACGAAGTGTCGAGGGCGCTGTTCTGGAGTGCCAAGGGATTGACCATTTCGATCCCCCCGTAATTATTTGTTGAGCCGCTGGCATCCCATCTGGTGTCGCCGGTGAAGGTATTGGCGGCGTTGAGGTAGAGGCGGCGGTAGCCGCCCAAGCCACCGTCGCCATGGAACAGCCCACCGGGTCCACTGATCACGCCATTGACATAAAAGTCACCGCTGCCGGTGTTGATCGTCTGCGTGCCGGTATCGAGATAGATGCCGCGGTTGACGCTCAGGGAACGCCCATCGGTACCTGACGCCAACAACAGCGTGCCACCGTTCCTGATGATGATGTTATCAGCTTGGAACGAGGCGGGCACGGTGCCGAGTTTGGCGTCGGCAAGGGAGCCATTTGACTCGTCGGCATACAAGGTGCCGCCCTCGATGACGGTCTTGCCGGTATAGGTGTTCTGACGTTGCAGGGTCAACCTGCCACTGCCGATTTTCCTCAAACTCGTACCCGTGACGCCGGCGCTACTGGCAATCACGCCCGCGTAGGCGGTGCTGGTATTGTCGCCTCCGACCGTTAGAGCGTTGGTCCCGAGGGTGACGTTGCCGCCGTTGCCGCCGCCGCCGGCGAGCGAACCGATCTGGGTATCGAAGCCAGTGATATCGAGGGCAGCGCCCGCGCCATCCGCCAGGGTGATGGCGGAGTTATTACCGAAGGCCCCACTGGTGTTAGGCACCGAAGCGACACCCGTCTTGAGGAGGCCGGCGTTGACGAGCGTAGGGCCGGTGTAAAGATTGTTGGCGGCGAGGACCAAGGTGCCGGCACCAGCCTTGGTGAGGCCGGCAGCGGCGAGAATTTCCGCGCTAATCGTGGCGGTTTTATCGGTGCCCAAGGTGTTGACTGTGATCGTGGGCGTAGTGCCAGCCAGCGTCAGACGGTTGGCGGCACTGCCATTGTTATTGAGAGTCCAACCCGCGGCACTCGCAAGGTTGGTGTCACCAAAGAACATGGAACCAACAGTGCGGGCGGTATCAAGGCTCACGCTCCGGTCGGCCGTGATATCAATGGTGTGCATGCGTGCAATGCTGCCGTTGCCGTCGGGCACGAGACCGGCGAGCCAATGGGTGCCTGTGCTCCACAGGCCGCTGCCGTCCTGGATCCAGGTTGCGTCAGGCGGGCCGACAATGACGTTGACCACTGCGGAGACGGTTGTCAGACCGCTGTTGTCCAAGGCCTCTGCTGTTAGGGCATGATTTCCCTCCAAGGCACCGGTCCACTCGAAGCTATAGGGACTGCTGGTATCGGTGCCGAGCAGGGTGGCACCGTCGTAGAACTTCACGCTGGTGATGGTGCCGTCGCTATCTGCGGCGGTGGCGTTGATGGTGAAGTTGGTGACCACGCTTGCTCCATTGGCCGGGCTGGTGATGGCAACTGTAGGCCGCTGGGGCGCAACGCCCTGGGTGGTGAAGGTGTGGGTCGTGCCGGGGGTGGACAAGCTGCCATCGCTGGCGACCGCATACCACTCGTAGGTCGTGCCCACGGTTAGACCTGTCCAGGACACACTCGCCTGGGCGCCGGAGGCCACAGAAGAAGCGGTTCCGATCACGGTGAAAGCCGGCGGCGTGGCGCTCATGTTGTAGTCGAGCGTGAACTCGTTGTCGCCATCGGTCTTGGAGCCACTGGTGGTGGGCGAGTAGGTCTTGAGGCGGATGACATTGTTAGCCGGCGAAAACTCCAGCGTGCGCAGGAACCCGTTGCCACCGTTGGTTTCGCTCTGGTAATCGGCGAGCAGCACATCGATGTAGCGGCTGCCCACTGGTTCGTGGCGCCGCCCGGTGCCATGATTGTGACCGCACAGCATCAGGAACAAATTGGCATTGCCGCTCAGCGCCGGGAATATCGCCGTGCCGCCGTCGGTGGACCATGGGGCTGGATTCGGCCATGCGGTACCCGCCTGCAGCAGCGAGTGGGTCACCACGATGGCGCGGCGGGTCGGATTGGCCGCGAGGATGCCATTGGCCCAGGTCAGGACCGCCGCGCTGGCGTTGTATTCGAGCGAGAGCACGATGAAGTCCAGGCCGCCGGCGCTGAAGAGGTCGTAATGGTTGCGGTAACCGCTGGTATAACTCCCCCCATAGTAATCGCGACCGCTGAAGCGGGTGGTCGGAAAATAGGTGTTAAACAACGTGTACGATGGAGAGTCGTAAGAGTCGTGATTGCCCACCGGCACGCCGAATGGAATACCTTGCGCCAGGCCCGTGGTGGTTGGATTCTCAAGAATGGCATAAGCCGCAGTGGCAACGTCATACTGCCCGGCACTCGGGCTGTTGACCACATCCCCCTCGCCTGTCACATACACAATGTTGCGCGCCACGCGGTTGTTGACGATCCAAGTCGTCTGCGCCGGCAAGATCGTCGTGTAGGTCTCCGAGTAAAACTGCGTGTCCGGCAGCGCTACCAGCGTGAAGTCCGGGCCTGGTGCAGGGATCGCATTCGCACGTCCGTAAAACGTGACCGTCATGGCATCGCCGTTCGGATCGGAGACCGTGACGGTCGGCGTGACGCTGGTCGCCACCCCGGTCGCTCCGTTAGATGGCGCAACCGTAACCGGCGCGGCTGGCGCCACATTGGTGCTGACCGTGACGTTGACCACGGCGGAGACGCTTGTCAGGCCGCCGTTGTCCAATGCCACTGCCGTTAGAGAGTGACTCCCCGTCGGGGCCCCTGTCCATGCACAGCTATAGGGACTGCTGGTATCGGTGCCGATCTCAGTGGCACCGTCGTAGAAGGTCACGCGGGCGATGCTGCCGTCGCTGTCCGTCGCGGTGGCGGTGATGGTGAAGTCAGTGAATACGGTCGCGCTGTTAGCGGGGCTGGTGATGGCAACCGTCGGCGGCTGGTTGGCTGCTGGCTGCAAGGGATAGCCGGTGACCCAGGCCGGGCCGTTGGTTAGCGTGCCGTTGATGGCGCTGGAACCGGTGTTGGTCGCGGTGGTGCCACTGGCTGCGTTCAGGCTCCAGCGGCCAAGCAGGCCGGTGGCGGTGGCGATCTCGCTGTACATGCTGTTAGCGATCTGCGTTTGTGACCGCGCATAGTTCCAAACGCGCACCTCATCCATGAGGCCCTTGTAGAACCCCTGTACCGCACCAGCGGAAGTCATGGCGGTGCCCAAACCGAAATGTTGGATGCTATCGTAGCGGGGCACCTGGATGTTTCCGCCGCCGGTGATTTGCAGGCTGTTATCCAGCGCTCCATCTATATAGATCTTCCAATAACTGCCATCATAGGTAATGGCGCAATGTTTCCAGACATTCGACGGCACGACATTGGTGCCCACGATCGGATGATTCAA
>JBILFE010000476.1:0-3742 GCA_044351705.1 Luteolibacter sp.
AGCATCGGCGCGGTACCAGACTTCGGTGGAGTGCGGACTGGCAGCGTTGGGGTAATTCTGGATGTTTTCCCCGCAACTGACGCCCTTCTGGCCCGGGAAATGCCGCGCCGGTCCGACCATCCCGGGCGTGGCCGAGGTGCCCAGGTCTTTGGACTCCAGCGTGCCGACCTCATCCCTAACCGGATCTGTCATGTGCCACACGCTGAGGTAGCCGTTGGTTGCGTTGAACACGGCCTTGCCATTGGATTCACTGGCGGCGTCGGCCTTGCCCCAATGCAAGCGCAGTGCATGGCGGGCGTTGCCCTTGATGTTGGGAATGCGCACCCAGATGCTCGCGGTGCCCTGGGCGGCATCCCAGGCCTCGATTTGATAGGCAAGCGGCGTGCCCGTGGCGCTGGAAAACCGCAGGTCCTCGCCATTGGATTTCGCCTGCTTGAAATCGAAGAAGTCCTTGTGCAAGCGCACTAACAACGGGAAATTGTCTTCCGATGCCGAGGCCGGCAGGTTGGCGCCCTCCGGCGTGGTGAGGATGGCCAGCGCGGCGTTGCGCTGCCAGCCTTGATAGGGATTGGCTGCGGGTTTGTTCTGGGCGCCGGCGTTCAGGCAGAATATCAACGTGAATAAAACGGGGAGTGTGGGTGGGGGCTGTTTCATGGATTCATTGGGTTGGTGGAAGGCTTGGTGTCACTTGCCTGGTGCGAGCGGCACCTCGCAGAAGGTGAGCGCGGCAATGCCGTTTTTGCCGTAGATCAGATCATTCGGGTTCCAAGACGTTTCTTTCAGATAGGTGATTTTTTGCGCGGTGGCGGGCGCCTTCAACTTGAGCGTGAGGACGTTGCCACTCACGCTGCCCGCGGCAACCTTGTCGCCTTCACCATCCAGATAGATCTGGGATGCCAGGGAATCCATCCAAATGACCGGTTGGTCGAACACCAGGGAGATCGCATCCTTCGCCGCACTCGTGTAGGATGCCTGTTGGAGATTCGGTGGCGTGATGGAGTCGGCGAACGTCTTGCCATAGTTGTCGCGTTCGATGAGCGGTTGGATCAGGCGGGTGAATTCGGCCCAGCCGGTGAGTGGGAAATGGCAGCCGCCGGGCGGCTTGACGCCGAGCGTGGACATGACGCTCATGTTAGAGAAGAGGCGTGGCAGGCTGCGTTGGACTTCGCGGATGTGGTCGCCGCAGCCACTGCTGCCCGCCATGCTGCATGCGTTGGGCCAGATTTGGAAGACATAGTAATGCTGCAGATTGGGGAAGTCCTGCTTCCACGCCGCGGACAAGGCGACGAAGTATTCCTGATAGGACTTCCAATCAAAGTCACCGCTGGGAGAAGCCGCGCCCTGGTTGTTCTCGCCCTGGTGCCAGAGGATGCCGCGGATGCCATGGGTCAACTTGGCTTGTTGCACCCGCCACAGGGTGCGGCCGTAGATGGTGGTTAGATCGGTGGGGTCAGCCGCATTGCGTTGGTGTTGGTCGATGCGGGTGCCGCCGGCAGCACCATTGATGATGAAGATGGGCATTTTCTGGCTGGTCACCAGGCGCTTGGCCAGTTCCATCCCCCAGTACCCGAGTTCGGCCGGTTCCCCCTTTTTGGCTTTCCACACCGGATTGCACCACAGGTTAGCCGGCGCGGCTTGCGGTTTGGCCGGCGGTCGGCCGTAACTGCGAATCCACTCGCTGGTGTCCGGCGCTGCCTCCTCGCGGGTGTCCGTTGCCAAGGCATTGGATTGCCCCTGAATGATGTAGGCATCGCCGCAGACCAGGTTGGTGACGGTTTTGAGCACTTTTTCGCTGCCGCCGGTGGTGGTGCCCAACTCCAGCTTGTACTTGATGAGGCCCGGCTTGAGCTTGACGGCAAAGGCATAGGACATGTCCGCCTTGAGTTTCTGGCGATCCTCTTTGTATGGTTTGTCATCGGCATAGACCTTGAGAAAGACCGAGTCGGCTCCCTCGTCCAAGGTTCCATTATAGAACAACGTGCCTTCATTCTTGTCGTCGCGGGCATAGAATTGGCCGTCCTCGGGTTGTTCGTCCTTGGCCGGGGTGCGCGCGAGCCACGGGTCTTGTTTGGGCTCGGTGACGGTGACGGTTGCGGTTTGGGTCGTTGGCTTGCCGCCGTTAGAGAGGGTTGCCGTGACGGTCAGGGTGCCGCTGTTTTGCGCGCGCGTGAGGAGGAGTTTGTTCGCCGCGGCCTGCTTGATGACGGCGATGCCTGACACGTTCCACTCGACCTTCAGGTCGCCCGCGCCCTTGGCCTGCATGGCGCTCTGGTTCGTTAGCTGCGGCACGATTTCCAGCGGGGTGCGGCCGTCCCATGCCGGCGGTGGCTGCAAGCTGAAAACCGGTTCGGGGATGTCTTCCTTGATGGATACGGGGATGTCTTTGGTTTTGACCTCATTGGCATACACCGCCTTGAATCGCAGCGTCGCGGTTTGATCTGTGCTCACCCGTCCGGCATCTAACGTGACTGCCAGCCGGTCGGTCGCAATCACGGTTTCCTTGCCGTCGGCCACGAGCGTCCAAGTCAGTTTTTGGGCTCCGCCGGCCTGCGCGGTGACGACGGCGGACTTGCCCTCTAGCACGGTTAGGGACGCCGGCGAGACGCTAAAGGCATTGCCTTGTTGGATGATCGGCCCGACCAGCGTTTGGTGCGGCTTTTGGTTTTCATATTGCAGCTTCACCCAGTCCGCCGGGCGCGCCACTTTGGAAATGCGCACCTCATCGATGTCACCCACAAAATTGTAGTTGTTATACCAGCCGCCGATCCAGAGTCGCGCCGGGCTCTTGATGGCCATGGGGGCGCCTTTTTTCGAGACACCGTCGAGGACGCCATTCACATACAAGCGCGCTTCCCCTTCGGTGTAGGTGTGAACCACGTGAGTCCATTCCGCCAGCGGGAGGGCGCTGCCGCCATTGACGTTGCCGCCGGAAAAATAGGCGTCGACGCGCACATGGGGGGGGCTGGCGAGGGTGACAATGACTTTGCCCTGGCGCTGTTCATTGCCCCAGGCCAGGATATGGCCGTTGGTGGTTTCGGCCCGAAACCAGGCCTCCGAACTGTGCGGGCTCGCCCCTGTCGGATAGGTCGCGATCTTGTCTCCGCCAAAAACCCCCTGTTTGCCGGCAAAGTGGCGGGCCATGCCGATCATGCCATTAGTGGGGGTGGTGCCCGCATCCTTTGATTCGAGGGTGCCGACTTCATCGGTGACCGGTTCCGTCATGTGCCAGACGCTGAGGAAGCCGTTGGACTCGTTGAAAACCGCCTTGCCGCTGGATTCGCTCAGCGCATCGGCCTTGCCCCAATGCAGCTTGATAGACTGGCGCGCATTGCCGGTGATGCGCGGGATGCGCACCCAGATGCTGGCGGTGCCTGTGGCCGCATCCCAGGCCTCGATCTGATAGGCCAGCGGCGCGCCCGTGCTGCTGGATATCCGCAGGTCCTCGCCGTTGGCCTTGGCCTGCTTGAAATCGAAGAAGTCCTTGTGCAGGCGCAGCAGCAAGGGGAAGTCGTCCACGGCAACGGTGGTCGGTACATTGGCGCCTTCCGGGGTGGTCAGGATGGTGACCATGCCGGTGTGTTGCCAGGCAGCAAAAGGCGTGGCGGCGGCGGCCGGCGGGTCTTGGGCGTGGGTGAGGCTGGCGGACAGCAATGCGGTGCAGCCTAGCAGGGTCGGGGTGAGGCGTTTCATGGGGCTCTTTTGCAAGGTTTTCTCTGTTAGGTATGGACGCGCTGGGCGCCAG
>JBILFE010000597.1:0-3093 GCA_044351705.1 Luteolibacter sp.
CTTGCTCTTCCTCCACCACCCCTCGTTCTTACGAGGGGTGGCGCACGCTTCCAGCGTGCCGCCTGCCGCATCCTGCGGCAGGATCTTCCGCTTCTTTTACGCCCGCCCCCCCGCGTTCTAAACCCATCAGTGTCATCAGTGTCATCAGTGTCATCAGTTCTTTTCTGTGGTTTCTTGGTCCGCTTCATCTCAAACCCCCGCGTTCCTACGAACGCGCCTACGAAAACGGATATCACGGATTTCGTGCTTGTGCGGGCGGGCGTGTGGGCTGACACTCGCGGCGCATGCAAGTGAACCAAGCGAAAGTGATGACAATGCGGAGTGGCAACATGGCGGCAGTGCTGCTGACGATGGCGGCGTGCCTGCACGGGGCGCTGGCCGCGGGCGCGGACCAGCGGCCGCCGGCACCGGCGCCAACAGCGGACCTGAGCAAGGTGCCGCAACTCAAGGAAACCCCGGAACAGCGCGAGGCACGCATGAAGTGGTTCCATGACGCGAAGTTCGGCATGTTCCTGCACTGGGGGCCGGTGTCCATTTCCGGCAAGGAGTTGGGCTGGGGCCGCTATGCCAACCGGCCATGGGACATCAATGGCAAAATGCTGCCCAGCGAGCCGGATTACGAATACGATCATCTCTATCAGAAATTTAACCCGGTGAAGTTCAACGCCGACGAATGGATCAAGATCGCGCAGGACGCCGGCATGAAATACATGGTCATCATCTGCAAACATCACGACGGCTTCTCGATGTTTGATTCCAAGCTGACGGAATACGATATCATGGCCAGCCCCTACGGCAAGGACATCATCAAGCAGTTTGCCGATGCCTGCCACAAGGCCGGCATGCGCCTCGGCCTCTACTATTCCACCCGCGATTGGTATAACACGGACTACCTCGTGGGCGACAACGTGAAGTACGACCAGTGGTATCGCGGCCAGGTGGAGGAATTGCTCAGCAACTACGGCAAGGTGGATGTGATGTGGTTTGACCACGTCGGCGGCCAGAACTGGGGCAAGTGGAAATTCGATGAATTGTTTTCCATGATTTACAAGCATCAGCCCGCAATCATCCTCAACAACCGCGCCGCGCGCTTCTGCGGCCCGCGCACCCCGGAGGACAAGGGGCCACCCTCACCCGAATTCCAGAAAATGACCGACGGCGACTTCGGAACACCCGAGCAGGCGATCGGCAACATGGACCTCAAGAACAGTTGGGAATCGTGCATCACCCTGGTCGGCGGCCAATGGTCGTGGAAACCCAGAGGCAGAATGTTCACCATGGAACGGACGCTCGACACCCTGATCAGTTGCGTCACCGGCGGCGGCAATCTCCTGCTCAACATCGGCCCGATGCCTACCGGCGAAATCGAGGACCGGCAAGTGCTGCTGCTCAAACAGGTCGGGGAGTGGGTGACGCCGCACGCCGAGGCGATTTACAACACGCGTGGCGGGCCGTACCGCAACGGCAAATGGGGTGGCTCGACGCATCGGGGCAACACGCTGTATGTGTTTGCCAAGGAATGGAAGGGCGACACCCTCACGCTCGGTGCGCTGCCCCAGAAAATCACCGCCGCCAAAAAACTCATCGATGGCAGCGAGGTCACCTTCAAGCAGACCGAGACCGGCGTCGAACTCACCTTGGCCGCCGATAAACGCGTGCCGTTTTACACGGTCATCGCGCTCACCCTCGAGCAACCCACCCCGGATGGCGTGGTCATCGAAGGGGCCCGCTAAGGGCCGGGGGTAGCACCCTAAATGCCAAGAATGGATGGACCGCAAAGACCGCAAAGACCGCAAAGACCGCAAAGACCGCAAAGACCGCAAAGACAGAGACTTGAGGGGAAAGGTTGCATGGCACCTTCACCCTCTGAACTCAGTAAACGACCTCGTTTTTGACGTAGAGGCGAGCAAGTTAAATTCCCTGAAGGTGCGGGCATGCTAGTGTTTTTTGGGGGATCGTGGATGACGATTTTTACCGCTGAAGCACTGAGGACCCCTGATTCGAGCCGGTCTTGATGACGGTGACATCATTGGCCTGTTTGGGGCCGGGCGTGCTGCGGCCGTCGGCGACATACTTATCCAGCAAGCGGGTGAGGCGGGCGACGACCTCGGGGTTTTGTGCCTGAACGTTGCTGGCCTCGGCAACATCGCTGGACACGTCGTAGAGTTGGATGGCAGGCAGGCCTTGCTTGGAGGCATTGGCATCGCCGGGCTTGCCCCAACCGCCCGAGCCGGAGCACAATTCGAGTTTCCATCGGCCCGCGCGGATGGCAAACATGCCGTCGATCGAATGGTGGACGACGGCCTCACGCAGCGGGGTGTTGTCGGTTCCTAACAACGCAGGCAGGATGCTCACGCTGTCTTCGGCGGCAGTGGCGGGAAGATTGGCGCCGAGGATATCCGCGCAGGTGGCCATCAGGTCGGTGTGGCAGATGAGCTGGGTGCTGCGGGACGCGGGTTTCACCTTGCCGGGCCAGCGCACGAAAAACGGCACGCGATGACCGCCGTCCCAGATGTCGGATTTGTAGCCGCGAAACTGCGCGCTGGCAAAGTGGCCCTGCTGCTCGAGTTTGCCGGTGCCGGCGGCAGGCGAACAGCCGTTGTCGCTGGTGAAAATGACCAGCGTGTTTTCAGTTAGACCGTGCTGCTCGAGGGCGGCGAGCACCGCGCCGACCACCGCGTCCGTCTGCATCACGAAATCGCCGTAGTCGCCAAGGCCGCTTTTCCCCTGCCATTCTGCCGTGGGTAGGATCGGTGTGTGCGGCGAGGTGAGCGGCACATAGAGAAAAAACGGCTTGCCGGCTTTGGCGGCGGCGGCGTGCTCCGCGACATAGCTCACCGCGCGCTGGCCGAGCCGCGGCAACATGGCGGGCGGTTGGATGCTTTCGATGATCTTGTCATTTTCTATCAGACCGGACATGGTGCGGGCATTCGAGCACCCCCAGAAGTAATCGAAGCCGCGAGTGACCGGGCCATCGATGATGCGTGAACCCACAGGCAGCCCGAGCCCGCCCGGCGCGCGCTTGCCGCCATTCTCCCGTTTCGCCGCCTTCTTATCCAGCGGCTTGGTGCCGGCCGGCAGCTCGGAGCCGAA